>DAOWIM010000248.1 GCA_030640905.1 bacterium | reverse complement strand
TGGTATCTATCTGTACAAACTGCAGGCTGATGGTATCGACATCGACACTAAGAAAATGGTCCTGCTGAAATAACCCCACTCTACTTTCAGCCAAGACTATATACCAAAGCCCCGCCTTACGGCGGGGCTTCTGGTTTTAAATCCAAAAACAATATTAAGATATACACGTGGTAATATTTTGATCCCGGACTGTCATATTGAATTGACAAGAAGCTCCGATTATGATATTATTTCTGTTCTGAACTCTTGGGCCAATATGCATGGCAAGCGTTCAGGACTAAGAAAACTATGAGAATCTGGAGGTTCTGGTGAAAGAATACACAACTGACAAAATCAGAAATATCTGTCTGGCTGGCCAACGTGGATGTGGAAAAACAACTCTTGCCGATACGGTAGCTTTTTGCACTGGCATCAACAATCGAGTGGGAAAAGTTGACGACGGCAGCTCGCTACTGGACTACACGGAGGCTGAAATATCGAGAAGGACTTCGATCACGGCCAAGCTGCTTGCCTGCGAGTGGAAGGACAACAAGATCAACCTGCTTGATTGTCCTGGCCATACTGATTTTGTTGGGGAACTTCTCAGCAGTCTCAAGGTGTGCGACGCGGTAGGAACTGTAATAAATGCACCAGCGGGTGTCGAGATTGGCACTTTGCTGCACTGGAATCGGATCACCAAATTCCCTATTGCACGATTCTTCTTTGTCAACAAGATGGAAAATGAAAACGTCAGTTGGCGATCCAATTTGGATTCAATCAAAGAATCTTTCGGTAAGCAGGCGGTGGCAGTGCAAATCCCGATTGGCGAGGCCGACAGTTTCAGTGGTATGGTCGATTTGCTTCACAACAAGGCCTACACTTTTGATGCCAGTGGTAAGCGTACGCCTGTCGATATTCCCGACGATCTCAAAGAAATGGTAGAGGCGGAGCGTGAGGCATTGATCGAAACAGCAGCCGAAGCTGACGACGCCCTTCTGGAGAAGTTCTTTGATCAGGGTACACTCGAGGATACGGACCTTTTCGAAGGCCTCCGCAAGGGGATCGCTTCAGGCAAGGTCTTCCCTATTCTATTTGGTTCATCAGCCAGAAATATGGGCATAGAGCTGATGTTGGATTTTGCAGCAGAGTTCCTCCCTTCACCCAAGCAAATGCCGAAAACGCAGGCGGTCAAGACGGGCAAGGAAGATGTGGTCGAGCTTGAGGCGGATTCCAGCGCCAAGCCAGTCATTTTTGTTTTCAAAACAGTGGCTGAGGGACATCTTGGAGAGATGTACCTGTTCCGTACTATTTGTGGGACTATCAAGTCAGGGTTGGACCTCTCCAACCAGCAGACGAGTTCTTCGGAGCGGGCCACGCAGGTATTTACTTTTCAGGGCAAGAACCGTGTTGATCTCGATTCTGCCGCAGCCGGCGATTTGGGTGTCCTGGTCAAACTCAAAAAGACTCGTTGCGGTCATACGCTTACCGCTTCGGGACTTGATGTTACCGTACCTGCCGTTGAGTACCCCAACCCGGTCATGGATGTCGCTATCAGACCGAAATCCAAAGGTGACGAAGAAAAGATATCGACTGGATTCCAGAAGCTTGGCGACGAGGACCCTACTTTCCGGCTGGTCCAGTTTCCGGAACTAAGACAGTCTATACTTTATGGGCAGGGTTCCACTCATATTGAGGTGCTCACCGAAAAGCTCAAGCAGCGCTATGGAGTGGAAGTTGATCTAATCAAGCCACGTATCCCCTACCGGGAGACAGTTCGCGGAAAAGCTGAGCAGCAGTACAAACACAAAAAGCAGTCGGGCGGGCGCGGTCAGTATGGCCATGTCCATATCCGAATTGAGCCCAATACACGTGGTGGCGGTTTTGAATTTGTCGACGCTATCAAAGGCGGTGTTATTCCCACCAAGTTTATTCCGGCGGTAGAGAAAGGCATTATTGAATCGATGCAGCATGGTGGTCTGGCTGGAGCGCCGGTGGTGGATGTCAGGGCAACGCTCTTTTTTGGATCTTTCCACGACGTTGATTCTTCTGACATGGCGTTCAAGATTGCCGGTTTGATGGCTTTCAAGGAAGGGTTCATGCAATCGAAACCGGTGTTACTGGAACCAATCTTCAACCTTGAGGTTACGGTTCCTGATGATTTCACCGGCGATGTCATGGGTGATCTCTCAGCACGTCGCGGCAAGATTGCCGGGATGGACCCCGATGGGAAAAACCAGATCATCAGAGCGACTGTGCCGCAGGCCGAGTTGTATCAATACTCGGTTGATCTGCGTTCGATGACTCAGGGTCAGGGCTTCTATGAGCTCGGGTTCTCTCACTACGAAGATGTCCCCCACGAGGCAGCTCAGAAAGTGATCGAGGAAGCAAAAGCTCGCAAAGCCGAGGAGAGCGGCTAAGCTCGTTACGGTCACAAATAGATCAGCACCAGGGGTCGATGCTTGAAGCATCGACCCTTTTTCTATGTGGGAAACATCCCCGGCCAGCAGTTTCGTCTCTTGATTCGTACTCAGTCATTCCATATCTTGGATCAAACAACCAACAATAAAGGATTGCACAATGAAAGATAAACGAAACGAAATACTCGCCCGGCAATTGATTGAGTACTCTTGCGACATGAAAAAGGGCGAGATTCTCTATCTCGAAATCAAAGGGAAAGAGACGCTCGAACTCGGCAAAGAGATTATCCGAATTGCAACCGAATGTGGCGTCACGCCCTTCTGGTTCTACAGCGATGAATCTCTGACACGGCATTGGATTGGCAACGCCAATGAAGACCAGCTTAAGACCCAGGCGGAATTGCATCTTGATCTAATGAAACGAGCTGATGCCTACATGGGACTTCGCGGCTCCGATAACCCGTTTGATCTGGCCGACATCGACCAGAAAAAGATAGAATTGCATAACCAGATATTCTACAAACCGGTGCATCTTGAGGAGCGAGTCAAGCGGACAAGATGGGTAGTGTTGCGCTATCCGAACAACGCGATGGCCCAGTTGGCTGAAACCTCGCAGGAACAATTTGAAAACTTCTATTACGATGTTTGCTGCCTTGACTATGGCCGGATGTCCGAAGCGCAAAATGGGCTGGTCAAACTGATGGCTCAGACTGATAAGGTTGAGATCAAAGGACCGGGCACCGACCTGACTTTTTCGATCAAAGATATACCTATAGTCAAATGCGACGGCACCAGAAATATTCCCGATGGTGAAGTCTACACCGCCCCGGTGCGTGATTCGATCAACGGCGTTATCACATACAACACGCCATCGTTGTATCAGGGCACGGTATTCAACAAGATTTCTTTCACGTTTGAGAGTGGCAAGATTGTCAAAGCCAGTGCCGAAGCCCACAGCGAAAAGCTCAACAAGATTCTCGATACTGATCCCGGCGCACGGTTTGTCGGCGAATTTGCGATCGGCGTGAATCCATTTATTATGCATCCGATGAAAGACACGCTCTTCGATGAGAAAATAGCCGGATCGTTCCACTTAACACCGGGACAGTGCTATGATGAAGCCCCCAACGGAAATGACTCGACGATTCATTGGGACCTGGTATTGATCCAACGCGAGGACTACGGCGGTGGTGAAATTTGGTTTGATGGTAAGCTGATCCGAAAGAACGGCATCTTCACCGACGATAAAATGGAGAAGGCCTTTTCAGCGGAGAATCTTCGATCCCGAGAACTGTAGCACACTACTGGACAGTTACAGCCGTTGCGGTGGCCGTCTACGGTGCCTTTGTCATTGCGTTCTGGGATTTCTCCATAGACGATGTTTTCATCTCGTTTCGGTACGCTGAAAACCTGACTGACGGCTATGGACTGGTCTTCAACCCGGGCGACAGTCCGGTTGAAGGCTACTCCAATTTTCTCTGGGTACTACTGCTCGCTTTCACCTACAAGTTGGGCTGGCCAACCTATCTTGTAGCCAAAGTTATCGGTGTCATTTTCACACTGGCGACTGCTGGTTTGTGGTCCTGGTTTTTCCGAAACGACACCCGCCCTGTCGTCTGGCTGGCTGCGCCGATCTTCCTGATCTGCCCGATAACAGCACTCTGGGCAGTAAGTGGCCTCGAACTCGGTCTCTACGCTTTCCTAGTCGCCTCGGTCGTGATTTCGTTATTGGGCCAATCTGGATTGCATCATTCTCGCTGGGTGTATCCGTCGCTCGTCCTGCTGGTGCTGTGCCGACCCGAGGGCTTCATTATCGGAGCTGTCGCTGTGCTGCTGGCAAGCTATACGGACCTGCGAGAGACTACATTGAATATCAAAGTCCGTGCTTTCCAACTTGGTACGGTGATCGCAACGACCCTCTCCCTGATGGCATTCCGGGTTTACATCTTCGGCTATCCCCTGCCCAATACGATCTACGCAAAAACCGGTGGCGACGCTGTTCTCTCGGGGCTATCGATGCTGGGCATAACGGTACTGCCTCTGTTGCCTGCTGTAGCCTTGCTGCTCTGGAAATCGAGGACTTTGTTTTCAGGACCGGTTGACCGCTCGGTGATCATCATGGCTGGCCTTTTTCTGTCGCAATTGGCTATTTCCTCAATGATCAACCCGGTAATGAATTTCCACCAACGCTATCTGATCGCCTATTTGCCGCTTCTGCTGATCGTGGCACTATCTGCTGTGGCTGGTTTCCAAGGCCGCAGATTGCGCTTGCTGCTTACAGGCATTGTGGCTGGTTCGCTGCTTGCATCGCTTGTATCAATAACCGAATCGCTTGATCGTGAGGCGAAAATAGCAGCAGCACAATTGCAGACTGTCGAGGTTCTCTCTCAGTTACCCGACTCTGCCACGGTGGCGTTGAGTGACGCCGGACGAATCCCATACTATGCTGACAACTATTTCTATGATATCTGGGGGTTGGCCGACGAGAGAACCGGTCAGGAGGGGTTCGATCCTCTCAGGGCTATGCTCTTGTTTCCAGATTATTTCCTCATGGTTGGTTTTCTGAGACCCGACAGCACGCCGGAGTTTCGATTTGGCACCGAACGGATGATCGCCGAATACGATATCTTTGCCCGCGCCTACAGGAGAATCGCGGTTGGAAAACCGCCCGATGCCCGGACCACCGATTCGGGCTACTACTACTTTATCTATCAGAAAGACCAAACCGTCCTCGACTCGCTCCTAAAACTCTATCCCCCACCGACATCGTGAGCAGCAAGATTTCCCTTGACAAAAGAGGCTTAATTGCCGATATTATCAACGTAAGGCCCGCTGATGGGGAACACAGGAGATGAGAGTCCCCGCCACGTAACGTGACAGGCAAAGC
>DAOWIM010000116.1 GCA_030640905.1 bacterium | reverse complement strand
GAGAAATATCCCGAACGTTGAAAAATACGCAGCTTGCGCATCACACTTAGAGATATCCGCGAGGCAGTCAGGTTAGCCACCGCACCATTGGCGAACGTCAGCCGCGCATTGGCGATATCGGCTCGGTCGGAAATAACGGCCACCGCCGATGCCTGTATGTCTGTAACTTCCGCACCAACCAATTTCAGAACAAGATCGATATCGTGAATCATTAGATCGTGCACCACAGCAACATCGGTTCCGCGTGGATCAAAGGCCGCCAGCCGATGCGCTTCGATAAACGACGGTCGAATTTCGTAGTCGTCAAGCGCTCTCACCGCCGGGTTGAATCGTTCGATCTGACCGACAGTTACTTTCACCGAGGAGGCGGCAGCTTTGTCTCTTAGCTGCGACGCTTCATCAAGAGTTGCGGTAACCGGTTTTTCAATCAGGCAGTGAATACCGCGCTGGATCAACATCGATGCTACTTCGAAGTGCGCGGAGGTGGGAACGACTATTGAAACAGCTTCGACCTGATCAATAAGCTGGTCGAGAGATTCAAATGATGTTGTCTTGTATTCAGTCGCAAAGGTCGCGGCCTTTTCCCGGTCGATATCGTATAGGCCAACCAGTTCAGAGTTGCCCAGTTGCGAGAGCCATCGTAGATGATGCCGCCCCAATCCGCCAACACCAATCACCGCCGTCTTAATCTTGTTCATTTGCTTGCTATCCGTTCTCCCTGAAAAGACAAATTCGCCAAGTTTTGCATGCCAAGATAACGACCGGCGCGACCATAATAAAGGAGATTCTTCAGACGGCTGGAGATTCAGAGTTGGGGCGAAAAATAATCAGCCGCAAAAGGTACATTTTCAGTCCGGTCGCGATCACAAAGAATGCCCATCCCCAGACCGGAAACGATATCAGCCGTAACCTCTCAACAGAGGTCGCGAAATTCGATGGTGTCAGAGGGAGCGCTCCCACGCCGGCTTTGACCGATCCCGCCTTGGCCACCAGCCCGCTGTAGACCTGCGCTTCAAACCAGAAACCGGACAGATCAAACCAGAGCAGCACCCCAAACGCGGCCAGCGTAAGGGCGCGGGCAAACCGATCTGCGCCGCTGAGTAACACCGGGGCCAGGAGTACGCCGAGCATCGGCCAGGCCGCAAAAAGATTGTACCCACCGGTACCGGTACCGGTCAGGCAGAGTCGTTCGATCAGGTGAATGCCGAGAGCAATTTTGGTCAACGCCAGGACAACTATGGCCGCTACGACAACGTTTCGCGCCTCCTCCGAAGTCATCCGTCTGAAGTTGTCAATAAATCGTACCAGCCAGAGCAGACCGAACGGGACAAAAGCAGCATACTGCCAGAAAGGACGGTGGACATAGCTCCAGCTTCCCGACCAGAAGAACGTCGCCCCGAAAGCAGCAATCGATCTGAGAAGTTGGCTGAAAAACTCTCCGGTAGAGACTTGATCGATCCAGTGCACGGTAACACTCTGCGACAGGATTGACTCAGCGCCACCGAAAAGAACACCGTAGCGGCCAAAATAAATCAGGTACCACCATCCGGCTATGACCAACGGCACAACAATCAGAGTCGCCACTCGAACACCGATGACACCCGGCCGTTGTCGGCTTTTCCATCCGTACCAGAGCAAACAAATCACCGCGCCAGCCCAGACCGGCAGGAAGAATTGCTTGGTGATCAACCCCAGTCCGATAAAGATTGACAGGCCCAGCAGATCGAACCACCGCGTCTTTCTGCGACCAACGGCAAGAAGAAAGTAGAACGTCCCGGCAAACAGGAACGTCACCAGCGACCCGTTGCCCATCCGTGCCAAACCGTAATAGAACGACGGCACAAAAAGAACTACCGCCCCCGCCAACAACACCAGCGTTCTGGCGCGACCAATCGAGAAGAGTCGCAACATCAATACCCAGAACAGCAGCGAGCAACAAACCAGCACGATTGAAACAAGCCTGAGACCAAAGACGCGGGCAGCCGGGGTTGCATCGGCTAACAGTCGGTATGGGGTCACCATCAGCAGGTAGTATAGCGGCGGATGCTGCCCCTGCCAGTTGGGGTCTTCATCCGGCTCATACTGAACCGAGCGTGGCAGATTCCAAAACTTGTCCGATGCCGCCACCCGAACACTATCCGGGATTGCATTGAAAAATCGGTGGTAGGTCATGCGATCTGCAACATCGAACGGAGGGCGACCGCTGTACCGTCCGGGCAGACCGGCGCAGTCGGACCGGATCGAGGCATCAAGGGGCGTGAACCGGAGATCGGGCACGTTGCCTCGGTCGGACAGGTATGAGATATACGAATAATGAGCGGTCTCGTCGAAACCCTCATACGGTGGCATTATCAGAGATTGAGCGAGAAGCAGGCAGACAAACGTCGCCGCCACACACCAGACGATCCTGTTCTCATGGGAGAGTGCAAACGATACCGTTGAGTCTGGTTGGCGCACGATCGGGAAACTCCTCCGGTCAGGCGACCGATCAAAACATCAATTACTTGACCAGACCGCGTTCTGATTTTTCGATAAACTCCAGAACATCCCGAACCTCAGGAGTGATCTCGAGTTCGTCATTGATACGCGTGACCGCCTGGGTTGTGTTCAACTTGCTAAAAAAGAGTAGCTTGAATGTTTTCTCAAGCGCTTTGATCGCATCGGGCTGGAAGCCACGACGCTTCAGTCCAATTGAGTTCAACCCAATTATCTTCAACGGATAGCCACCGGCCAGCGAGAATGGACAAATATCCTGCTGAACACGGAAGCCGCCGCCGACCATCGCATGCTTGCCGATCTTGACAAACTGATGCACCGGAAGCATCCCACCGAGGATCGCGTAGTCTCCGATTTCGATATGACCGGCCAGATTTACCGAATTGGCCATGATTACATGATCACCGATAAGACAGTCGTGCGCCGTATGGGCGTAGGCCATCACGAGGCAGTTGGCGCCGATCACCGTCTTGAAATGATAATCGGTACCGCGATTAACGGTAGCGTATTCGCGCACCACCGTGTTGTCGCCAATTTCGGCGGTTGTTTTCTCGCCGCCGAACTTCAAATCCTGCGGGACCGTTCCGATAACCGCACCGTGATGAACCGCGACGTTCTTACCCAAACGAGCACCGGCCGCCAGCAAGATATTTGAAGCCACCCTGGAACCGCTATCAATTGTAACATCGTCTTCGATTATACTGTATGGCCCAACTTCGACATCGTCGGCCAACTCAGCTCCGGGCGATACTATCGCAGTAGCATGGATTTTACTCATCGATCTATCACCATCGCCATAAAGTCAGCCTCGGCCACAAGTTCATCGCCGACAAAGGTTTTGCCACTCATCTTGCAGGTGTTGCGACGGAAAACTTTCATCTCAAGTTCAAAACGTAACTGATCACCCGGAGTAACCGGACGCCGGAACTTGGCGTTGTCGATTGACATAAAAAATACCAGCTTGGTTTCCGGGTGCTCAATCGCATGCAGCAGCAACACACCGCCGGCCTGGGCCATAGCTTCAAGCATCAGAACAGCGGGCATGATAGGACGACCGGGGAAATGCCCCTGGAAGAACGGCTCGTTGAACGTGACATTCTTTATTGCCACCACCCGCTTGCCTACCTCCAGATCGAGAACGCGATCTATCAGAAGGAACGGATAACGGTGCGGCATGATTTTCTTGATCGCTTCAATATCCAGCAGAGCCTTATCCGACTGGCTGGAAAACTTACCGGCGATTTTCTTTTTGTGATACAACCCTCGCATCTTGCGAGCAAGCGCCACATTGGCCTTGTGTCCCGACCGCGCGGCCAGAACATGACCCTTAAACGGCACCCCGATCAGCAACAGATCACCCAGCAGATCGAGCGTCTTGTGCCGAACCGGTTCATTGGGGAAACGAAGGGGGATATCGTTAATAATCCCTGTTTCGCCGACAAACGCTTTTTCTTTCAGGTTGAGCGCTTTCTGAATACGGTCAACCTCGATCTGCCCCAGATCGGAATCATAGATGACAATCGCACTTTCCAGACCGCCGCCCTTTATCAGTCCGTCTGCCTTTAACTGCTCGACTTCGGAGAGGAAACAGAATGTCCGCGCCGGAGCGAACTCCTCGACAAACTCTTTTTCCAAATCAACCAGCGTTGTGTACTGCGTGCCCAGCGCCGGGCTTGGGTAATCGATCATGAAAGTAATACGGAGATCATCGGAAGGCGCCACGACCAGATCGACCCCACGTTCCGGTTCACCGTATGACATCGGGGTGTCGATCTCCAGATAGACTTTATCCTCATCCTGGTTCTCGATCCCGGCCTCAAGCAGCTTGTCAACATATGGCCTGGCCGAACCATCGCAGACCGGCGGCTCGTTGCCATCAAGCTCGACCACCACATTGTCGATCTGCAGTCCGGCAAAAGCGGCCAGCACGTGCTCGACCGTGTAAACTTTGGCCTCTCCATCCTGAAGAGTGGTGCCACGGGAGATATCGACGACATAGTCAATCTCGGCGATGACGCTCGGTTTCCCCGGTAAATCGGCGCGGGCAAAGCGAATCCCCGTATTGGGGGCAGACGGCTTGAAAGTCATGGTGCACTGGTTGCCGGTATGCAGGCCGATCCCGGAGATCGAAATCTCGCGCTTTATTGTACGTTGCTTATCAAACATAATCCTCAGTCTGGTTGTGTTATGGCCGGATTATACAAGGTAGGGCGCGCCGCCTCAAGCGATTTTTCGGATTGGAGCTATGCTCCTTTTGGCCCGTCATTGCGAGGAGTCCACCGAAGGTGAACGACGCGGCAATCTCTGTCGAATGAGATTGCTTCGTCCGCCGTAGCGGACTGCCCTACTCCACTAAACCTCAGGAGCATCAACCGTACCATCAGAGCGGAAGATTATGCTAGTCGAAACCGGGAAGAATGTACTCAGACCTGTATCGCAAACAGAGATGCTTATGTGAACATACTCCGGCTCATCCTCCAGCTTGTCCAACTCCACGTTGTACAGCACCTCGCCCTCCCCGATGTCCTTAACCCAGGGGTAGTCTAGTTGGCACATTTCGTGATACGATTGCTTGGACCACTTGGCAACCTCCTTACGGAGAATCTCTTTCAACTCTCGTCTTTTCATATATGTCCCTATCGCCTCCTCTGTTAAATTATGTCACGGAGGGTCCCGGCGCAAGTGAAATGGTGCATGTGGCTCGTCTGGCAGGTTGCCGGCAACTTGACAAACGGGATTTTCAAGGCAGAACCATCGGAGGGTTCTGCCTTTTCTTTTGGTGGCCGTTAGATATCCTTCAGTGCTTTTACCTGTCGGAGTTTGCGAAAAAGAGCGACGTATTCCTTGACCATCACCTCCTCGGCCTGCGAAATACCCTCCATCATCGGTATCCCTATCCGTAACACGGCGCGTACAATATCGGCGGTGGTGCGGTCGTATTTGCCGGCCAGTTCCTTAAGCTTGCTTTTCAGTTCGTAACTTACAAAGACGTTGAGGCAATGTTCGCCCCGGACTTTACGGACGCTGTTGTTCTCGTTAGACATGGTATCCTCCTGTTGGTTGTGTTGATTCAGTGGGCGGCAGACCTCCCGGTCTGCCCCTTTATAGTTCGATCTCTGGCTTCACAAAGCGGCAGACGAGGATGCGCCGAGGCGTGCGGATCAGCCACACAAAGGCCTCTCATTCAGGTTCCCCCGTTGCGGTGGTAGCGGGCGTGGCCGATCAGCAATTGCGGGGAGCCGATTCTGATGTCGAATCGTTCGCGCAGTTGTCGGATTACCGGCCGCCAGGTTGATTCGGGATCGCGGCTATCAATAATACGGTCAATTTCTTCGCGATATGGCGACCGGCACAGCATACAGTCCATATCTGATTCGTCTTTGATCGCATAATGCTGCCGTACAAACGGAGCCAGCCCGGCTTTTAGTTTTCGCAAAGCTCGATTGTGCAGGGCGGCCAGTTTGTAGATTGCTCGGCCTGATTCTTCTGAAATGCGGCGGTAGCTCTGCCCCATATAATGAAAGCGGACAACAAACTCGCGCTCATCGGAACTGAGCGATTCCAGGGCCGACTCGACAACTTGCCGAACCAGTTCAACTTTTGCGGCATCCGGGGGCAAGACCCTTTTTGAAATCAAACATGCGTGCGGCTTAATACCCGCCTGCGGGTCGTTGGCCACCAGTGGGTCGTAGCCGATATCAACAATCCAGTTCTGGTACGAAATACGACTTTTTGACATAACACCCCTTTCTTTTGCGTGCTGGTTGTCTTTCTGGGGCAAAAGTACAGGAGGTGCTTGCGCCTGTCGATTACATGGGTGTCGTATCACATGAGGGCCGGATCGGCGGGGGAGCATCATGTGATTCACATTGCCGGTAGATATCCACCGACGTTTAAGACATACTAAAACCCGTGTGCGGGTTGGCAAATGGGGTTGATGGTGTTATAATAGACGATCTAGAGATCACGGAAAGTGTGATATTGCAAAGCGACCATATGCACGACTCGGAATCATACGAACGAATCAACGTCTACTCGACCGAACCAACCGGCGATGCTGCCCTTGAGGAGTTCAAGCGGGATTTTGACAACACCGGGTTCCGTCGATCGCGGCTGACCTGGGGCATGTTGTTTCTGATCCTGATTTTCTATCCGGTTATTTCTGTTGGATTTACCGATGATCCCACCGAGATGCTGCGGAATCTCGACGAATCAATGTTGATGATCCTCCTGATCTCGACGATTCTGATGCAGT
>DAOWIM010000131.1 GCA_030640905.1 bacterium | reverse complement strand
GTGGCAAATAGAATTCTAAAGCCACATAATCCACCAGATACGGCCGTCAGCCGCTTGAAGTTGATTACCGCCGCGACCAACAGACACTGCACCCGCAACTTACGCAGACCCCGCCGCCAGGCTCGCCCCAAACCGTGCCATTGTTTCGCCTCGGCAAACACACCCTCAATCACCGGTGCCCGAGAACGATAGAACTGTCGGAAACTCTCCGTCTTGCTGTCGGCTCGCAAACGTATCAATGACGCGTGGTGAATGCCTACCTTCAATTGCCGACGTGGGGTTCGGGTACATTTGGCCTTTAACTCACAAACACCACAGTGCGAACGCCAGGCTCGATACTTCCGACGATCGGAACGTTCCCGATCTACCGCCACAAATGATAATCTTTTACCCGCCGGACAAACAAACTCATCATTGGCTTCATCATATTCAAAATCTTCGACCGTGAAATACTTGTCCCCAGTATGAGTTTTCACCCTCGGCGGCGGACTCACTAAACGAACACCCCGAGTCTCTAACGCCGCCCGGTTACGACCACTCCCGTAAGCCGCATCGGCACAAACCACCTCCGGAGTTGTATCCAAACACTCGGTTACATCATCGACCATCTCAACCATACCGGTATCATCAGGCTTGTTTGCCGGCATTACCTCCATACCCACAATAACCCGGTGATGACCATCGGCTATCGTCTGCTGCTTGTAACCCGGCTTCTTCTTACCTCCGGGGAAACGACCAAAACGGGCATCTTTGTCAGGACTGTCAGGCTGATTCACTCGGTTAGCATCAAGGTCAGCGCGGATCGTCGTCGCATCCACATGCAATACCTTCCCCTCAATCAAACCGCTGTTACGACACTGCTGGACACTTCGTTTGAAAACATCATCAAACACGGCATCGCCCATTCGATCCAGGGCCCGTGAAAGAGTCGAATGATCCGGGAGCTTCTCCTCTAGCCGATAACCGATAAACCAGCGATAAGCCAGATTCACCTGGACCTCACGCATCAACTGACGCACTGAGGAGAGACCATTCAACGCCTGTATCAAAAATAGACGGATTACCACCTCAGGGTCAACTGACGGTCGACCGTTGTCCTGACAGTACTTATCGCGTACCGTCTCATGAATAAAGCTCAAGTCCAGCACTCGGTCCAGACGACGTATGGGGTGATCTTCGGGTACCAACTGCTCCAGCGACGGCAGCAGCGTCATACCATAATCAAGTCGCTCTCGTCTTGTTTGCATGGCTACATTTAACTACTAACCCTAACCTAAATACACTACTTTTTCAACAAGCCCCAGCGGGTGGGATGAGTACCGTAGGTCATGGTTGCTTGTCAACCTGACAGCGGCAAAGCCGCTCTTGTTTTTAATGTACAAACCCGCGTAGCGGTGGGCTTTATGTCCGCCGTTAACTTTCTCGCCGCAACTGGGTGCCCCATCCCCTTGGGGTGGGATTGGACGTTACAACCCTGTAAGTCGAAACCAACCAACCTGTGGTTGCCTGAGCCACCAAAGGGTTCTGCCTTACTTGGCTGGTCAGTGATTATTATGAATCGGATCTTCTCAGAAACAACCTACCGTCCTGAGAACTGACAGGACCGCTATTTAAGAAGTTGGAATGCAACCGACTAGCGAGAGCGCCACTGCCTGCACGAGCTGTGGGACCTGTCCGTCTTTGCGCCCATGTGCAGTACAAGAACTCTCGTGAGCGAGTCATTGCGACATAAAGGACGCGCCGTTCTTCGGCCATATCACCCCCTGGACGGGGCACCAAGCCATCCTCAACTCCTGCAACCACAGTAGCTTTTACCGTAAGCCCTTTTGCTCCTGTCATTGTCATAATCCTGACCCCATCACTTTTGGCTTGCGCCAGATCTTTCCCTTGAGGCTCAATCTGAGCTAGAAACTGCGCAAGCGTCTGATCGGAATCACTTGCTTCGTCCAGCGCTGTCAAAACCTCACGAAATTCATCGGTTGGCTGGGGTAGAACACTACTCCCTGCAAGTGAATCTATATACGCGAGCCAGCCCTCGTCCGGTCTCACGCCTGGCATGTCCTGTTGTCGTAACCAATCAACAATGGATCCCACCAGTTCATTGGCCAATGTCCGTTGCCTAGTACGCGAGTCGGGGAAGTTATTCTCGTATTCAGTCAACAACTGCCGCCCAAAACGTGATCCGTTTTGTATAGCGCGCTCAAATAGGCCATTTATAAATGTGTTGCCGATGTCCTTTGTCAGTTCTAACAAAGAAGCCCACGATATGGGGTCATCTTCCCGCGTCAGGAGTCGAAGTACTTCCAGGAATTTCCTATTATCAGGCTCACTCATGATATCTACAATATAGTTGGGATCACTAGGTTCAATACCGAGCTGTTGCAGACGTTCTCTGATTGGCCTACTAAAAGTACTATTGTAGTCACTTCGAAGGAGTATCAATATTTCCGACGGTGGGACATTTCGTCGGTCAACGAGATACTTCACTAGCGAAGCAACGCCTCTGACCTCTGCATGGTTATCGGTAAACGACAAGAGAGCGACCTCACCTTCCGGGGCATCATCCTTACAGCTGAGAGGTAGTCGACTGAGTGGCCTATCAGGGTCTTGAGCAATTACATAATTGGCCCAGTTAATAATGCGTCTGCCGCATCTCAAAGTTACCGTCAATGGGTAATCATCCGAGGGAACATAATCCTGTGGAAATCTGCGTATTCCTTGCGGGGCAGCCTTCCGCCAAGAGTAAATAGACTGATCATCGTCGCCCGTAGCGATTATCGAACAGCGTCTCTCACGACTCAATTGACGGAGTATAGACAAATCGCAGGCATTTAAGTCCTGGTACTCATCAACTAGTAAGAGGTTATAATCGGTTCCTGGCAGATTCCCGTGCTGGCTAAGAGCACGATTAAGGGCAAACGGGAGTTCCTCCAAAAGTGTATAACCAAGTACCTCTCGATGCACTGCCCACGCACCCCTAAATCTATTCCGTACATCTTCGGAAAGTGCCTCATTCAAATCATCGCCTAGAGCTTCCCAATTGGCAGCCATTTCATTAATTAACTTATCAAGAGTTCTGACATAAACACCACATTTTGCTGCGAGCGAAGAGCGAATAACATTCATGCGCTCCCAGGAATCGGGGATTCTTAGTGGCTCTGGGAAACCACCAGTACCGGGATTCCTCAACAGTACAGAAATAGAAAAACTATGGACAGTACTGGGAGTGGGTACGGTCAATTCATCTTCCTCAACTTTTAGGGCCAATTCCGCTGTTGCCGCCCTCGTAAAGGTTAGCATCTTGATGCGGATATCAGGATTAGATTGACGCATTCGACCGAGGAGGGCAACCATGACAGTGCTCTTGCCCGTTCCAGGACCAGCTAATATGCGTGCGTGCCTGTTACTGTCATGGTTCAAAATGAGCTGTTGCTCGACGGTCCATTCAAAGTCAGGCATATTTCCCCTCAGTTTGTTAGAAATCTCAATATCGCCATTATACTCAAACATAGCAATTAGTTTTGTAGACCAAAGACCGCAGCCCTGCCCCCCCGTATTCCCCACCACATCACCCTTGATCACATGACCGTCCCACTATCGCAGAGAACAAATCCGGTCGAAGATTAAAGGGGAATCAGAAAGACTACCAACCCAATAGCAGTGAAAGTGAAAAAACGCAAAACGAACCCATTTGCGAAAAGCTATCAAATTGTAGAAAACGAACTTAGCAGCCAGCTGCGATCTGAAGATGATAGAAAAAAGCCATTTATGGGCCAAACGAACCCATTTGTTGGTGGACAAATCCTTACATACAAAAAAAAGCCCCGGCGGAATTGCCAGGGCCTTGATGTTGGACTATATGCAGCCGTCACTACTTCAAATTATAGAACGCATCTTTGCCCGGATAGACAGCGTGACGGCCAACAGTCTCTTCGATTCGGATCAACTGGTTATACTTGGCGATTCGATCCGTACGGCACATCGAGCCGGTTTTGATCTGTCCACAACCGGTGGCAACGACAACATCAGCAATAGTAGCATCCTCGGTTTCGCCGGAACGATGCGATACGACCGCAGTGTATCCCGCCTTGTGAGCCATATCGATAGTGTCGAGCGTCTCGGTGAGGGTGCCGATCTGGTTGAGCTTGATCAAGATCGAGTTGGCTGATTTTTCCTTGATACCACGGGCCAGTCGTTTTGGATTGGTAACAAAGAGATCGTCGCCAACGATCTGAATCTTATCACCCAGCCTGGCGGTCAGCGCTTTCCAGCCGGCCCAGTCATCTTCGGCCAGACCGTCTTCGATTGAGATAATCGGATAGTTCTTGCAGAGCTTGGCGTAGAAATCGATCATCTGCGCAGAGGAGAGCTTCTTGCCTTCGGCGCTGAGATTATACTTTTTCGTTTTGGCGTTGTAGAATTCAGACGACGCCGGGTCCAGAGCGATCAGGATATCCTTACCGGCTTTGTAACCGCTCTTGCCGATAGCTTCCATGATGACTTCAAGCGCTTCCTCATTCGACTTGAGATCAGGAGCAAACCCGCCTTCATCGCCAACGGCCGTGTTGTACCCCTTGGCGCCTAGAACTTTTTTCAGATGACCGAACACTTCGGCACCCATCTGAAGAGCCTGGCGAATATGCTTGGCGCCGACCGGCATGATCATAAATTCCTGCAAGTCAACATTGTTATCGGCGTGGCTACCGCCGTTGAGGATGTTCATCATCGGCACCGGAAGAATCTTGCAATTGGCACCACCGATGTATTCGTAGAGGAACCGTCCCCTCGATTCAGCACCAGCTTTTGCCGTCGCCAGCGAAACACCAAGCATAGCATTGGCGCCAAGTCTGGATTTGTTCTCGGTACCGTCAAGCTTGATCATATAGTTGTCAACCTGCACCTGATCAAACGGATCGATCCCGTCCTTGATGAGCGCCGGGCCGATCTTCTCGTTTACGTTCTTGACAGCTTTGGAAACTCCCTTGCCAAAGTACATCGTCTTGACACCGTCGCGGAGTTCAACCGCTTCATGGGCGCCGGTAGAGGCCCCCGAAGGAACAGCAGCACGGCCAAGGGTACCATCGTTGAGGCAAACATCGACTTCAACGGTCGGCGTGCCCCGGCTATCGAGAATCTGGCGGGCATGGATATACTGATAGTCTGACATGATAGAGTCCTTTCATCTGAGTCATTGCCCAATTCTATTACTGATTGCATCGGAGGGCAAGGCAAAATTATGAGCCTGGCCAACAGAATGGTGACCGATTCCTATTTATTACTCCACAAACTTCCTGAGAAAGCCTTTGATAGTAGCATTGCTACCTCGGTACGGTATTTGCAGGATGCTCAGTGAAACACACAAGTGTGGGTCAGCGGATTAAAAATGTCTGACTCGGGGTCGGCTCCGTCCGGCCCCTTTTTTATTGGGAAACACCGATCTATCAAGTATCACCCGTACTTGATTTGACCCCAAAAAGGTAGCGTCAAGACAGAACAGGATGTGACGATTTAGTGATTAACAACAGCGAGTCAAGTTTACACTTGACGACCAGGCTAGGGGCCTCGAGTTCGATATCGAGTCGCTGAGAGGGGGACGAGATAACCGGGACAGCAGGGATAGCTGTCCGGGAGGACAGAGGCAAGGAATTGGGGATGGCCTGTCCACTTAATGGGGGCAATCAACACGTCTTGAGGGGACGAGACGAGAGGTAAAAAGGGGCTGTAGAATGATGAAGGCACGTGGGTTGGGCTACCCACGCGCCTTTCTTCTTTGTCTATAACTCTCGCTGCCAGCATGCAGCGACCACTACCAACACTATTGTAGGATTGATTCTAAGGATGATCGGGCACTGGTTGCGCGCCGTTTTCTATCGGATTGGTCCGGGGGAGTTCTTCACGGACATGTAGGCCGTCCCGCTTGGTTATCATGGCCGGTGTACCGGCAACAGTGCAATTGGACGGAATGTCGCGCATGACCACAAAGCTGTTCGCTCCGATCCTGACATTGTCGCCCACCAAGATCGGACCAAGAAGCGTTGCCCCGGTGCCAACCAGGACATTGTTCCCCAGCGTTGGGTGTCTTTTGCCAACATGTTTGCCGGTGCCACCGAGCGTACAGTTGTGAAACAGGACGCAGTTCTCGCCGATCCGGGTTGTCTCGCCTATCACCACTCCGGCGCCGTGATCACAGAAAAAACCGTGTCCAATCTGCGCTCCGGGATGAATCTCAAGTCCCGTTAGAAAACGTGATATCTGCGAAATCAAGCGCGGGATGAACGGAACGCCCAAATTCCACAGGAAATGAACAAACCTATGAATCGTAATGGCATGAAATCCGGGATAGAGCAGAAACTCAATGTTCTTCGAGGCCGGATCATTACGGTAGATCGCCTTGATGTCTTCAAACAGAGCCAGCATTAATCAGTCCAG
>DAOWIM010000085.1 GCA_030640905.1 bacterium | reverse complement strand
TGTCCAACACTGATTCAATAAAGAAGCTCCGAAACAGACTACGCTGGCATATCAATAATTCGTTGTCCACTCGCCAGAAACAGGTTCTCAGACACTATCTCACCGGCAAAAAAGAGAGAGAAATCGCCGGAATTCTGGGTGTCACCCAACAGGTCGTGAATATTTATAAGCACAGGGCAATCAAGAAGTTACGCAAGCTGGTTACGTCCTGAGGTGTATGTCAAACGGCTATTAATAGAGCCGAGAGGCTTGTTGAGCGAAAGCACCTAATGTAAGTAAACAGTTATGTTGTATTGAGGAGGTGATATCTCTGGGCTTGGAATATCCCTATTCCCTGACGCCGTCCTATATTACTTGGTAACTACTTCAAAGAGAGAAAACAGCGCAGGGGGGACGAACAAATAGGGAGAGTGGTCATGCCGAAGAGAAAGAAAATTGAAGAGTTTGCGGAGTGTCGGGACAAAGAGTGTTGGCACAGTTACAGCCTCCAGACCCTGCCTCCGGCCAAGTTCTCGATTGTGGTCGGAAAGATCCTCAAAGGGCGTTATTCGCTTATTCATTCGAGAGTTGACAAAAGAGTGCCGTTGACTCCTTTTGGGTGATTTCTGAGCCGAGATATCAACGAACAACTTTACAAGCGGGGTCCGCTGTTGCGGATCCCGCTTCATTATGTCCAAACCTGCACGGTTGCACCAATTCTTCTTGACACTCCGGCCCGATCGGTTTTATTCCCTCGACATGAATCCTGACCTGCTTCTATATTCTTTATTTGTATTCCTTGCGGCCATTTTGGGTGGGCTGGTGGCTCTGGTACGACAGTGGTCCGATGCTCGTTTGCACCTGTTTGTCTCTTTAAAAGTTGGGGACAAATTGAACGATTGAGTGTAACACTATTATTATGATCAAAGACGCTGTCATAATTCTATTGATCTCGGTCATCTTTGGCCTCGGGATCAATGTCGTTTCTCCCAGGAGCATTCCGTATATTGGAAAGTATCGTTCGTTGTCCTCCAGCGGCGGTCCGATTGTCCCCCCTGATGCCGAGGAAGGCGACCCGTCATTTATTGCTATTGATGTTGCCCAGCTTGAGTTCGACGGCAGCGATGTTCTGTTTGTGGATGCTCGTGATCCGTCTGACTTTGAGTGTGGCACTATACAGGGATCGGTCAATCTTCCCTTTGAGTATCTGCCCGAGGAAGGGGTCGAGGCCTACATTGATTCTATCCTCGGCGGTGTGACGAAGGATCATCGGTTGATTCTGTATTGCTCGGGCGAAGAGTGCGACCTCTCGCTTCATCTGGGGCGCAACCTCCAGATTCTTGGCTATACAAATGTTGCCGTCTTTTTTGGCGGTTCACGGGAATGGGAGAAGCTGGGACTGGAAATTGAAAGGAGGGTCAATTGCGACGAATAGTCGATAATGATTTGCTGACCCTTCTGATCCGTCTGACTGTCGGAATCACATATATCTACGCCTCGTTTTACAAGGTCATTGAGCCGGGAGCATTTGCCAAGTCGATCTGGTTCTATCACATGGTCCCCGGCAACTTGATCAACCTGATAGCTTTGATTCTTCCCTGGCTGGAGCTTGTCGTCGGGCTGGCTCTGATTGTCGGTCTCTTCTATCGTGGGGCGGTGCTCTGGATCAATCTGATAACGGTGCTGTTTATCATTGCCCTGTCAACCGCCATAGTCCGTGGTCTGAATATAGATTGTGGATGTTTTAAGGTTGGTAAAGAAGCTACCGCCACGGCTTGGGATGCGCTGATTTTCGATATTGGCTTGTTGGCCCTGACCCTTCAACTCTGGTTCAGTCGATCACGAAAATGGATGCTTGCGGCCAAATAGTTACGGCATAATTTTTGGCGTAATCAGAATCATCAAATCGGTCGTGGACTTCTCGACCGATTTGTGTGTAAAGAGAAGCTTCCCCAGCAGCGGAATCGAACCAAGCAGCGGCACGCGATGAACGATCTCGATTTCGTTCTCTTTGAGCAATCCCCCCAGCACAGCGGTTTCGCCGCTATCGACACTGATTCTGGTCTTGATCGAACGGGACGTAGTAATCGGTTTTTGATTATCAACTGGGCCGCTGTAGCCGATGATTTCCTCGACCTGTGAGAAAACATCAAGCGTTATCCGGTTCCCCTCGCTGATCCGGGGCGTAACTTCCAGTGACAGCCCAATCTCTTCATCGTAGAAGGTCAGGATGTCCTGCGTCGCGGCGCCTTCGGTGAAGCGGTTAATGGTCGGAATGGGGATGATTGTGGTGGCCTTGATTTCGGCCATACGGTTCTCAACGGTGATAATGTGAGGGTCGGAAACCAGTCTGCTGTTACCTTCTCGCTGAAGGAAGTCAAGAGTCGCCAGCAGTTCGTGCATTGATAGTGTCCCACTGGTCCAGTCGCCGTTGTTTGGATTATAGGTGGCGGTCGATGATGACGTGTTGCTGGTAGTGGAGGAAGAGCTTTCGTTACCTCCTCCCATCGAGACCACCGCACTGGTTGGCCAGGCAATTCCGAGTTTGCTATTGGCATCAACCTTAGTCTCAATGATCTTGACCTCAATTGAAACCAGCCGCTCCAGCACATCAAGCTGCCCGACAACCCCCATCATCTCCTCGACGGCACCGGCAATATCGGTAATCATCAGCCGGTTGGCCTTGAACGTCCGATCACCTGTGTTGTCATCGTTGCTCGGGCCCAATACTACGATTTCACCCTTGGCAGATTTGTGCGTCTCCAGGGCGTTGCTCACGATCGCAGGATCGGCATGGAGAAGAGTGATTACGCGCGTAATCCGTTCCCCGACCGATACGGTCTTAGCCGACTTGACGATTACGACATCGTCCTTGATGTAATAGTTGTATCCGTTGGGAGCCAGGATTGCTTCCAGGGCAACGGCGATATCAACATTGACCAGACGCATCGTGATATCACCGGTCACGTCGCCGGAAACAACGATGTTGATATCGTTTTGCTGTGCGATCATGTTCAGCACAGTAGGAAGTGGGATAGATTCCAGTTCGAGCGAGAGTTTTGGTTTGTCCTGGAAGGGGACAACCCCGGCTATAGATAATGTCGCGCCGGTGAGGACGATCAGACAAATTGCTATTCGGACGAATTTCATATTGTCAACCCTTGTTTACAGTCAGCGTGAGGCGGACACCCTGGTACTCCAGAATGACAGCTTTGTTTTCGATACTCCGTACCGTTGCCTTATCAATTATATCGCCAACAGAGACAGTTTTCTTATTGATAATGGCCATCGGTCGGGAAGGGTTATAGACTATTCCGCTGAGGTTCCAAAGCGGTTTCTTCTGGGACTGGAGCCTGACAACCTTCTTTGCCGGGCGTTCGGTCTGGAACGGATCGTCTCCCCAGGCGAGTGTCTCCATCGCTTCCACGTCAATCAAGCCCGCATTCGACTTCTCCGCCGGAGCTTTTGATACTGCCGCTGGTGAAAGCTCTGTGGTGGCCGGTTTTCCGCTCTCCTGATCGGAGGGCCAGAAATTGTAGGCACCGTAGATCATTGCCAGAATCAGCACGCCGATGAATATTTTCTGCCGCGACTTTTCGGTCATGATTCATCTCCGGTAAATCCGAGAAGTGAGCGGAAAGTTATCACAGTAGTCGGAGGTCCCAGATCATCCCCCGCCCCCAGAATCTGGCAACGGCGAATTGATCTAAAATGATCCGACTTCTCAATGACACCGATCAAGCGACCAGCATCAATGTAATTGCCTCGCAATCTGAGGCTGATACTGAGAAACTGTGGCTCGACAGAATCGGGTACAGTACGGTTAAGTCGCAACAGTTCTTCGACAGGCGGTGATATTTCAATCACCTCAATCTGGTGTTCTTTGGCCTGTTGCCTGAGAAGGTCGAACAGGTTGAGTATGTCCAACTTTGTATACAGTTTCGACTCGAGCTCGTCTCTGAGTTGGTGGAGGTTTTCGTGTGTCTTGACGAAGTCATCCAGTTTGGCCATCGTTGTGTTGTAGTCAGCCAGTTGTCGCCTTACTTTGGCGGACTCCGCAGATAACTGAATCTGAGCACGTTGATGCGGCACATAGACCAGGGTCAACCAGACTATCGCGATTCCGACAGCAATGCCACCGATTATGTATAGTCGCTTTTTCAAATGACCGCCTTTGCGCTCATGACAAAATCAATCCTGAAGACACCCTTCTCGTTCCTTTTGACATGCCGGATGATCCGAACATCATCATAGAACACCGAGGAGTTAAGATTCTCGGCATACTCCACCAGTGTAATCTCCGGGGGCACGGCGGTACCGGTGGCAATTCCATGAAGCTGAAGATTGGGGCCGTCGTTTTCAAGATTAAGATCAAGATTATACAGTTCAATCGCCTTTGGTGTCAGTCGCGACAGCTCTTTCAAATTCAGGTGGAAGTAGCTGGGCAGTTCGCGTGTCTGATCGAGATACTTACGGTCAATCGCTATCTGACGCTTAAGAATATTATAAGTGTGAAAACCGGGAGATTGTTCGATACGTTCAATTTGCCGCGTCAGTTGTCGAAGGCCGATCTCCTGCGCATCGGTTCGTTGTTTCAGAAAAAACCACCCAATCAATAATCCGATCACTACCAGAGCGGTCAGGGCAGTGGCGCCTACCTCAAGTTTCTGGAAGAAAAGTTTTTTGCGACCTTCCGGAGGTAGAAGGTTGGTCAGATCGGTCTGGCAAGTTGCTGCCGCCAATACTGGCAGGCAGACAGAGAGGATTTCGTTGGGTATTTCATCGGGAGTTTTTATTGATTTTAGCTGGCTTGTGGGGAAGTTGCGAAAAGTGAACGACGAACGACCATTGAGCAACTCGATTAAGTCTTCACTGTATGAGAGATCGCCGTGCAGGTATATCTCTGAGGCGAAATTTCGAGAGTACTGGCCGGTGTAATAGTCCAGTGAAGTTTGAATCTCCGTTGCCAGCGACTCTGCAAAGAATTCAAATCTTGTTGCATCTCCGCTGCCAAGCATGGCCGTGCCGGTCGAGACCACGTGGGAGAACTCCAAACGTGATCCCCGGTAGAATGAAATCTCCGATTCATTCTTCTTGACATGGACGAGCGTGTAGTACCGATCGGCGTCATAGTCGCACAGATCTTCCAGCAGCATGCCAACTACACATTGTGCCATATAGATATTGGTGATCTCAATGCCGTGCTCATCAAACGGCTTGAGTTGCGTGCTGATGTGCCGTTTGGTGGCCGCATGTAATGCTACGCGGTATCGCTGAGTAGCATCGCTGGTCACTTTGAAGAGCCGTCGGTAATCGTAATAACAATCTTCCGGCGGGAAAGGAATTTGTCTGTGTATTTCAAAACGAATAGCCGAATCGAGATCACGCTTTTTCAATATCGGCATGAAGAATATGCGATGAACTGTCTCACTACCTGAGATAGTCAGGTGAACGGTCGAATAATAGCCGCCATACTTCCGTACATATTGACTGCAAGTGTCCGATATGAAGGCAGCAGAGGTGTCCTCGTCGGTGTCGTCGTGCTTGATATACACTTTCTGGATATCGAGCACTTTTCTCTGGATACACCGGTGGTTGATAGCTGCCATTTGAATCGAGGTATCGTCGATAAGAAAAGCAATGACTCTACCGATGCAGCGATTTCGAGACGGTTTGATAGCGACAGTCTTAAACGCCGGACGTCCTGAAGAGTCATCCGCCGGTGTATCGCCGGTACGTTTCGATTCAATTTCCTGTGACTTCAGATCAAGCATCGAAATATCTCAAAAGTAAATGAAAATACTGTCGGTTGTGGAGGTCGAGATGATGCGTCGACTGCTCGGTTGATAGACATAGGCTGTTTCCCAGGCATCGCTAAGATAGCTCCCATCGGTGCTGTCAATATATGGACCGTTCCAACCAAGCCGCGTAAGCTTGTTGTAGGCCGGGATTGAATCCGGTTTTGCCACCAGGTCGGCCAGTTGGGTCGGAGCAAATCCGACATCTCCTTCAAACCCACGATCGACAGCTTTGCCGCCGGCGACAACTTCGGGGTTGCCCGCGATAGCGCGTTTCAGCGACATCATCTCCTTCTTGGTCGCAGAAATCTTCGAACTTTCGGTGATGGTCCCGAATTTTGGTATTGCCACCGCCGCCAGAATCCCAAGAACGACTATTACGATAACAAGCTCGACCAGTGTGAATCCCGACTGATCGAGCTTGAAGAAGTTTTCTCTGGTTTGTTGCTGCATCTGGGAAGAAATCACCTTCCTACCAATTGTTTTCCCCGGCGCCGCTGGTATTGAGCCAGAGTTCCCCAGTGGAAGCTTTGTATGCCCAACCACCTCGCACGCCGACGATCGTTCCCTTGGTTACACCGGTGACGATCGAATCAGGAGCGTTAGCGCTGGTTTGGTACGGATTCTGGGGGATGGTTTGCTCCATAACTGTTCCGGAGGTTTCAAGGTCGGCAAGTGACGGCCAGGAGGCGGTACCGGTTGTGACCGCCTGGTTGGCATAGAAAATTGTTATGCCCGAACGAAGACTCCCCAGCGTACTCCTGGCAGCGGCTTCTTTGGCTTCACTGGAAAGGTCCTGGTACTTTGGTATTGCTACCGCAGCCAAAATGCCCAGGATGACAATAATGATAACCAGTTCAACCAAAGTGAAGCCCCTCTGGTTCATGTAATGGCGCATTGCTAACTCCTCCTGTTTATATTTTTTACGATTACCTTTTCATCTATTATAGTTTTATCGGATAAACGGTTGCTGGGGTTAACGATTACCCCTTGAAAACGTTGATCAAATTCCACATAGGCAGCATGATCGCCAACGCAAGAATCAGAATGAAAATGCCGAGAACCAGTGTCAGGAGCGGTTCGAGAATCGAAGTGATCTGTCGAGACACATATGAGACTTCCCGGGAGTAGTGTAACCCTAAGACATGCAACATCTTATCCAGCGAGCCCGACTCCAGCCCCACTGTCATCATTTCACGAGCCAGTTTTGGGAAGAATTTGAATCGATCCGATCTCAGATCGCTCTCCTGGCCGAGATGAAACAGCTCCTTCATGTCGGTAATCTCAGCGGCGACGGCAGCATTGCGGACTGAATCAATCAATATTTGCAAACATGTTACAATCGGAATACCTGCGCTGAACAATATCTTGAACATTAGGCTAAATCTGGCCACGTTACCCTTAATTATCAGATTGCCAAAAACCGGGATTTTCAGCAGGCGGGTATCGAACCAGAGCTTTCCCCATTCCACCGATAAGAGTTTTTTGATACCGAAAATGACTATACCGATTCCCAGTACCACCAGCCACCAGTAATTGACAAAGGCATCACTGACAGCCATTACGATGCGAGTTGGTAGCGGCAATTCCGCTCCGAGGCTGCCGTAGAAGTGGATAAACTTTGGTACGACGTAGGAAATTATTACGACAAAAGCGGCGAAGATAGCGCTGATCACCATTAGGGGATAACGGATACCAGACTTGATCTGGCGGGTCAGCTCCATTTCTTTTTCGAGCATTACCGAAAGTTCATCGAGAATATCGTCCAGGTGTCCCGACTCTTCGCCGGCGGCGATGCTGGCACGGTACGATTTCGGGAAAATATCATCGAACTCTTCCATCGCCTGCGACAGCGGTTTGCCTGCCTGCAGCCCAAAGGTTAGCTGTTCGGTAGCTTTGTTGAACCGACTGTTGTCCGGTCCGACTTTTACGATACTCATCGCCCTGAGTAGGGGGATACCGGCCCGATAGAGTGTGGCCAGGCTGTTGGTAAAAACGATCAGATTGTCATAGTCCGTACCTTTGAAAAACCCGAGAAACGATAGCGA
>DAOWIM010000143.1 GCA_030640905.1 bacterium | reverse complement strand
GCATCTGGACGAGTTTATCGGTGATGTGTTGGGGGGAGACTATTTTTCGGAGGGGAGTGTCACTGGCATGTTGGAACAAATCAATATTCATTCCGGCAAGAATGAATTTAGGCTCTATCCCGTTGCCGGTCCCGTTAGCATTAAGTGTAAGTTTCCTGACGACGTAAAGGCCATTGCCGTAAATGCTCTCGATCGACATATAACTATATACGGACGAATGGGTTATCGGCCGAGAGCGAAGTTCCCGCATTGTGCAGAGGTTAGCAGAATAGAAACACATCCTCCTGATAATAAGCTACCATCTTTTGCAGACCTGAGGGGGGTTGCGCCAGATGCTACCGGAGATCTTAGCTCTGAGGACTTTGTAAGGAGGCTTCGCGATGCCGACTAAAGTTCCATTGGTGTACCTCGATTCATGCATTTTCATCGCTTGGCTGAAGAACGAACAAAGAAAAAATTCCGAAGAGACAAAGGGTGTAAAGGAAGTCATGCACCTCATCGATAACAATAAGGTGCGAATGATCACAAGTGCCCTTACTCGAGCGGAGGTCTTGCAGTGCACTTTGTCAACTGGTACCCAAAGAGACTTTGATAATGTCTTGCGAAGGCGAAATGTCATGGTGGCAAATACTGATCACCATACATGGGCGTTAACGCACGACTTGCGCGACCATTATCAGAACATTAAGGTTCAAGAAAATCTTCCGACGCTATCTGTCCCGGATGCCATCCATCTGGCAACTGCTATCCAATATGAAGTAGATACGTTTTACACGTTTGACGAAAACGACAAACCCGGCAAAAGCCGCGCGTTGATACCACTCGACGGAAATGTTGCCGGTTACGACTTGAAAGTCAAGAAACCGTTGGGTGACCCTGACTTATTCACGGGTTTGGAACAGAATGCCGAGGCGACAGATGACGATGACTGAGGGGAATGAGCTTGCAAGCGGTGTCTATTTCTACAGACTTACAACAGAAAAAGAAGCCCTAACGAAGAAAATGCTGCTTCTCCGCTAGGGCTGAGATTACCGTTCTTCTATCACAGTCGGCTATGTCCGAATCTGTTTCATCCGGGCGGCCATACGGGCGTCGATCTCCAACACATCGGTGACTTTTGCCCCTGTTGCCGACACTGCCTGCGAATAGGCGACAAACTGAGCCTTCTTTTCTGGTGTCGGCCAGGTTCCGATTTTCGGTAGCTTCAGGCCGATCTTATCCTGCAGGAAATCAATCTCGCTGACAATTTCATCGAACGAGTTGAAATTTATCTCATGTTCGGCCAGAGCCGAAAGCTTCGTTATTAGCTCGGCATTGCTCATACCGGTCCGGGGTTCACCAATCGGATCGGCAGCCTGTTTGGTTCCGGCCCAGTTGGTGAGGTGGCCTTCGGTCTCCAGATAACCACAGAGCGGCAGGACGACATCGGCTTTGTCAACTGTCTCGGTCCGGAACATATCGGCGACAACCAGGAAATCGAGACCATCAACAAACTGTCCAAACTGATCTTCGGCAGCGGGGTTTTCACCGAGGATAACTGCAGCGCGAATTTTGTTCTGCGCCATCTTTTCGGAGAGATTATATTTGGAACCATTGATCGTTCCAGCCAGATCAGTACGCCAGACGGCGCCGACCTCTTTGAGGCCAGCGTCATCAATCGGAGCGAGACCGGGGAGGAGGCGACAGTCAAATCCGGCCAACTGACTGCCGGTATGATTGCTCTGACTCGAGGTGAGAGCGATGCCTGAACCTTCCGCACCGATCTTCCCAAGCAGGAGCATCAGGGTGGTGAGGGCCTTAAGGTCACTATCGGCTCGGTCAATCCGGCTGTCTATGTTGAAGAATGCGACGATCTTCTTGTCACCCTCAGAAAGCAGCTGGACGATTTTTTCCAGCCGTTCCGAGTGTACACCGGTGATCGACGAACATTCGTTCAAGTCATGCTTAACCAGCTCGGTTTTGATCTGGTCGAAATTCTCGGTCTTGGCTGCGACGTAATCTTTATCGTACTTATCCATTCGGATCAACTCCCCGATAACGCCATTGAGGAGAGCTGTCGCTGTGCCGCGGCGGCAATCAGCCCAGACTGATGCGTACGAAACCATATCAATCTCGGCGGAGTTGATGACAATAGCCTCGGCACCGTTACGTATGCGTCGTTTCATCTGCCACCCCAGAACCGGATTCTCGGCGCAGGGGTTACCGCCTACGAAGAGATAGAGGTCGGCATCGGCTAAATCCTGCTCTGTGGCGGTGGCGACAGTCGCGCCAATCATTTCATCGGTAGCGTGATAGTCGGCGCCGTTGAGCATCCGATGGAACGACGTGATATTGTTGCTGCCCAGACCTGCCCTGGCCATACGTCCGGCCAGATAAAGCTCTTCGTTGGAAAGCTTTGGCGACGCGGAGACCATGACATGATCGGGACCATGTTTCTTGATAGTCTTGTTCAGGCCGGTTTTGATTGCCTCGAACGCTTCATCCCATGATGCCTCAACCAGATTGCCATCCTTGCGGACCATCGGCTTGGTCAAACGTGAACCATCAAGATAGTGTTGATAGCCAAACCGTCCCTTGACGCACAGCTCGCCGCGATTGGGTCCGGCATCCGGTGGTGCACCGGTAACAAAAAAGAGATCCGCCGTTTTGGATTGGACTGTAATGTTGCAGCCGACCGAGCAGTAGTTACATACGTTATAGTTGGCATCCATTTTCCATGGTCCCATGCGGCGGAATTCCATCTTCTCCACCAGAGCACCAGTGGGGCAGACATCAATACAGTTGCCGCAGGAGACACAATTGGTTTCATGGAGGGCCTTATCAAGAGCAGGTTTGACGATTGTTCGGAATCCGCGATTCACAAAACCAAGCGCGGAGACATTGATAATCTCCGAACAGGTCGATACGCATCGTCCGCAACGGATGCATTTGTTGGAGTCGATCTTGATAAAGGGGTGACGCGTATCCACCTCAAACTGCGAGTACTCCCCGACAAACCGCGTCTGATCAACCCCGTACTCAGTACAGTAGTCCTGGAGAGCACAGGAAAGGCCAACGTCGCACCCGCACTCAGCACAACGAATTGATTCCTCAAGCGCCTGCTTGGCGGTGAATCCGGTTTCGACCTCACGGAAATTGCTTATGCGATCGGCAACCTCAAGCTCCGGCATGTGATGGCGTTTGTTCAGACTGCTATCCATTTCGGGCAGGTCTTCGGGAGTGATTTTATGGAAATTGTCGCGCTTGCTCTCAAATCGCGAGTTCAGCGGCTCAGTTACGGAGGTGCGAATATAACGATCCACCGCCTTAGCCGCGATACGACCGGCAGCGATAGCATCAATAGCATCAGCTGGACCGGTGACGACATCACCACCGGCAAAGACACCCGGTCGGTCGGTATGAAAAGTCTCCGGTTTGGCTTCGATTGTTTTCCAACGAGTGGTTTGTATTGTGTTGTCGTCATCAACGCCATTAAGATCAGGCTCCTGCCCGATAGCAGAAATGATCCAGTCCGCTTCGAGTCGGTACTCGGACCCTTCGATTTTCACGGGGCGTCGTCGCCCGCTATCATCCGGTTCACCCAGTTGCATGCGAAGACACTCGATTGATTTCATCCGGCCATCTTCGGCGTGCACCTGTACCGGTGCGGCGAGGAATTCCATGTTGATGCCTTCTTCCTCAGCGGCCACGATTTCCATTTCGTTAGCTGGCATTTCTTTGCGGGTGCGGCGATAGAGAAGGATGACCTCGTCAGCGCCGAGACGTAACGATGTCCGCGCTGCGTCGATAGCTGTGTTGCCACCACCAACGACAACCACACGTCCCTTGATATCGGGATTGGTTTTCATCTCAACCTGTTGCAGGAACTCCACACCGGAAAGAACGCCGTCCACCTCTTCGCCCTCGACTCGCATCGGCTTGCCAACCTGAGCGCCGAGTCCAACAAAGACAGCTTCAAAACCTTTATTGAATAGTTCGTCCAGCGAGAAGTCACGGCCCAACATCTGGCCGGTCTTCAATTCGATACCGAGATCAAGTATCCAGTTGATCTCTTTGTCGAGAACATCCTTCGGCAATCGGTATTCTGGAATGCCATACCGAAGCATCCCGCCCGGTTTGGGGAGCGCTTCGAAAATGGTAGGACGATATCCTTCAATGATCAGATAGTACGCGCAGGTCAAACCGGCCGGGCCGCCACCAATGATAGCAACCTGGTGGCCGTTGTCGGGCTTGACCTCCGGTTGCCACATTTCACCAATCATGTCTTGGTCGGCGGCATACCTTTTGAGGAAATCGATCCCAACCGGTGTATCGGTAATGGCTCGCCGGCAGTTGATTTCGCATTTGCGAGTACAAACACGCCCGCACATCGACGGGAACGGGTTCGTCTCTTTTATCAACGCGATTGCTTCGGTGAACTTGCCGAGATGAATCAGCGACATGTAGCCCTGAATATCAACGTCGGCCGGACAGCTCAGGCGGCAGGGGCCAAAACAATCGGCGTAGTGATCCGACAGTAACAACTCAAGACACGTCTTGCGAGCCTTAAGAACTTTCTCCGACCGCGTCTGGATATTCATTCCCTCGGCTACTTTTGTAGAACAGGCCGGGAAGAGTTTCTTCTGACCCTCTGCTTCAACTATGCAGAGAAAGCAGGACCCAAAAGGTGGCAGCTTGGGGTCGTAGCAGAGAGTCGGTATCTGGTCGATCTTCTGATCGTGGCAGACCTGAAGGATCGTCTGAGTCGGGGAGGCCTGAATTTCTTTACCGTTTATAGTCAGCTTAACCATGGTTTACCTCAATCCTTTTCCACCGCATCGAAGTGGCAAACGGTGAAGCATTTTCCGCACTTGATGCAAGCGTCTTGATCAATGACGTGCAGCTCCTTTCGTTCCCCGGTGATAGCATCGGTCGGGCAAGCTTTGGCACAGACCGTACAGCCGGTGCAATTCTCATTGATAGTGTAGGTCAGCAACGTTTCGCAGACATGGGCCGGACACTTCTTATCTTTGATATGGGCTACATACTCGTTGCGGAAATGCTTCAAAGTCGTCAGCACCGGGTTGGGTGCTGTTTGGCCGAGTCCACACAACGACGCGGAGCAAATCTGGTTGCCCAACTCTTCAAGGTTGTCCAAATCTTCCATCGTGCCGTCGCCAACGGTAATGCGCTGGAGTATCTCCAGCATCCGTTTGGTGCCGATCCGGCAGAAGGTACACTTGCCGCACGATTCATCCTGCGTGAAACTCAGGAAGAACTTGGCTACATCGACCATGCAAGTCGTATCGTCCATCACGATCAAACCACCGGAACCCATGATCGCTCCGGTTTTGTTGATCTGCTGGTAGTCGATTTGAATGTCGCACATGGCCGCGGGGATACATCCGCCCGAAGGACCGCCCATCTGAACGGCTTTGAATTGGCGGTCGTCGATTATTCCGCCGCAGACATCGAAGATGATCGAGTTGATCGTAATCCCCATCGGGACCTCAACCAGTCCGGTTCGCCGAACCTTGCCGGCCATAGCGAAAACTTTTGTGCCTTTGCTGTCGTCGGTGCCGTACGCCGCATAGGCCGGGCCGCCGTTGAGGATGATCCACGGGACATTGGCAAAGGTTTCAACATTATTGATGTTGGTCGGAGAGTTCCACAGTCCTGATTGAGCGGGGAAGGGTGGTCTGAACCGGGGCATCCCGCGCCGACCTTCGACAGATGCGATCAACGCTGTTTCTTCGCCGCATACAAAAGCGCCGGCACCTTCTTTTACTTTGATATTGAAGTTAAAGCCGCTGCCGAAAATATCTTTACCGAGGAATCCTTTATCTTTAGCCTGACCGATTGCCTGCTCCAGCAGAGCGACGGCCTTGGGGTACTCAGCGCGACAGTAGATGTACGATTCGGTAGCACCGATTGCATACCCGGCAATGAGCATACCCTCAAGCACAGCGTTAGGGTCGCCTTCCAGAATCGAACGATCCATAAAAGCGCCGGGGTCACCTTCGTCGGCGTTACAAATGACGTACTTCTGGTCACCGGCCGCCTGTCGGGTGAATCGCCATTTCAGACCGGCAGGGAATCCGCCACCACCACGACCGCGCAGACCGGACGTAATCATTTCTTCAATCACCTGTTCCGGCGACATTTTGGTCAAAGATTTTCGGGCGCCATCATAACCGCCTCGTCCGATATACTCGTCGATAGAACCCGGATCGATCACACCACAGTTGCGCAGCACAATACGGGTCTGGTTTGAGAAGAACCCGACTTCTTTGTCGGTGCCGGTGACCAACCACTCGTCAATCGTGGCACCACCCACAATGTCTTCTGCGACTATTCGCTCAACTCGTTCG
>DAOWIM010000185.1 GCA_030640905.1 bacterium | reverse complement strand
TTTTGACAGCCTCAAACGGATTGTATTCGCAGGCCGGAACCTGCTTTAAGGCGGAGGCATGAACGACAATATCACTCCCCTCCATGGCGCGGGTCAGACGATCCTTATCGCGAACATCGCCAATAAAAAAACGTATCTGGGGATATTTGTCCCAGGAATAGGTCTGGTGCATCTCGAATTGCTTTAGCTCGTCTCGAGAATAGATCACCAGCCGTTTGATTCCCGGGTATTTATTGAAGACCATTTCGACAAATTTCTTGCCGAACGATCCGGTTCCACCGGTGACGAGTACAGACTTCCCTGTCAGCATAAACGTACCTTATTCTGGTTCCTGCTCGTGCAGTTAATTTGCGTGAAGGATCAGGCGGGGGACATCAAACGTCAAGTTTAAATATTGATTCCCCCTCCTCTCCACAAAAAAAGGCGCGCCTGAATCAGGCGCGCCGTGAGTATCAATCGGCATCTGGTGAATTCAGTATTTGTCCAGCGCTCCGGGCCTATGGACACGCTGGTGGCGCTGGTCCAAGAGGTACCCCGAACAAGTAATCAACCAAGTACGTGATATCAGAGATGTTGATATTTTCTTCTGGATCACCGTTGGCGTTACCTTCTGGCAGGCATGGCGGCGGGGCGCCAAGCGGAATGCCAAACAGGTAATCGACGAGGAAGGTAATATCTGAGATATTGATGTCCTCATTTCCATCACCATTCGCGTTTCCGCGGATACCTGTGCAACAGAAACCTGGATAAGCGATTGCAAATTCGGATAGGGAGGTTGTAATTCCGCAGATGACATTGGCTGAAATATCAAGAGAAGAAGTTATGTCGTCCCAGTCCATACCGTTGTAGTGCTGCAAGGTCAACAGGGCTTCTCCGTACGTAACATCTTGATCATCGTAATGGATACACACCTCAATGGAGCCATCAAAGGTGGCTGTTGTCGTGATATTATAAGAAGCAGGGGAGGAGACGGGTATTATCTTGATCCCATAATACCCTGTATATCTCGCGAGAGTTACTATCATTTCTGTAGTCCCGGGCTCCGTGACTTGATCGAATATCATACTGATCTCAGTTCCCAGCTCAATAGTCACATCCTCACCTGATGGTGTTGACGCTGCAAAAGAACAGGCATCACCGATGCCGTCATGATCTGAATCTTCCTGCCCGGGGTTGTAGGTAACAGGGCAATTATCAGAGCAACCGACACCATCTTCATCCCAGTCAATACAGCCACCGGTCAACGAGAAATCGTTTACAAATGTCATGACAGTGTGCAGGTCCGTCTCGGTTTCCCAATCGGTCCAGCAGACATACTGGTCGCTCTCATGCAGTGTATTCATGTTCCTAAACAGCTCCGCGCCCACAAGCCCACCAGTGGGGTAAACGAAAGTGTCGTTTGGCATGGCATAGGCACCAACAAAGTCGGTGCTGCTCGAGACAAACGTACCAGGTGTATTAGCATTGTACCAGGCGATAGCGGCATCGATATTTACCTGCAGGCCTGCCAGTCCACCGTCATAGGTGGTTGACATGGCCGTCCAGACAGTCAGAGTATCCGGACCCAGTTCGCCTCCGGACGGCTCGAACATATCGAGGAAGGCGATACCACCGACACGAACGTTGTTGTTCAGGCACTCAAGCGTATCATCCCACGCGTCGTACTCGTGCCCCATCTGGTAGAAGAGGTTACGAGAAGCGTCTGATCCACACGTATTGCGGAAGCCGGTATCAGAGGGAATATCCCAGTCAACAGCCATGCCGATCGACAGGCCCTCAAAGGCTTCTCCAACCGCGTACGGATCGACAACAACATCCGGACCGTATACTTTCATACACTGAATGATAAACGCATCGTTGGCTTCTCCCGAGCCGGGTGCGTAATAGGTCATCTCGACGAAGATGTTCGTATCGCGGGTAGCAAAACAACCGGTATAGAACTCGTCGTGGTTACCGACGGTTGTGACCGAAGTATGTGGCGTTACCTGAACGAAACCATTGCCGGAGAGGAAGCCGTCGCCATAAATCGACCACCATCCGACCGTATCAAGGGTGTGCAACGGATCATAGAGGTCTACGTAATCAATCACCCGCAGTATGACCGGTGAAGCATCAAATAGATAGACGTCTGTCTTGCCCGGAATGTCCTCAGATGTATCACAGTCAACATCAAACCAGTCGAGATTGACCTCACCCCTTCCCTGATTGCCCATGTTGCCATTGGTCGATACGGCCAGCGAGAAGCTGCCAGTGCTGATTGTGTCAAAGGTCGGTGTGTAGAGAGTGTCGGCCATATAGAATGCAATATGCAGAGTATCCGGAGAGGTCGGGAACTCACCGGTGAACACGAGATTACCACGCAGTTCAACAGTTGGCTCAAACGCGATCTTCGGACTGCCGACATTACCACCAGTGTTGAGGTGGATGGTGCCGACTTCCCGGTTGGCGTCGCCTGACGGTATCTCCCCATCGTTGCCAGACTCAGTCAGCCAGCCTTCGGGTCCGTTCAACTCGTTGACTGTAAGCGTGTAGTACAGATGGATGTTTCCCAGGTTCTCAATAACCAGCGGTGTATCGAGTTGCTGTTCGAACTTCGTATAGGCCGGATAGGCGATTTCAGTCGGCCAGAAAGCCAAGTGTTGAGTCGGTACAATCGGCACACAGGCAACACGGGCCCAGAGGACTTCGGCTAAAGACCAGCTACCTTCATCCTGTAGAACGCTACCGGCAACAGGATCGCTGATCCACTGCATGTCAAGCCAGTAGTCATTGTCATGCGGAGACCCTGTCGGCGCTGGATCGATCACCACCGCCCCAGACCAGCCTTCACCGGGCTGATTCTCACGACCGAGGCGAACCATCGAGGCCCAGTGATCAGACTCGCAACGACCACCAATACCAGTGGCCGAGTCACAGTCGGGAGTACGGGTGTTGGTCAGGTTACGAGCGATATCCCATGTTAGACCAGCGTCGCCAGAGACACACATGTATATTTCGCCGTTAGCCGAACCGTTTGGATCATCAGAATTCAGACCAACACCACGCTGGGCACAGTCATCCTCGATGCCGTTTGGAATATCATTGAACTGCGTGAAAATAACATACAGACGGTCGGCACACTCGGAGATGGTCATTTTGGAAACGTTCATCTGCCAGGCGCCACCGTTACAGTCGGTCTGATGCCAGTCAGCACTGTGTACCGTTCGTAGAAGCGGGATATCTTCCGACCAATGAAATAGCCTGCAGTTGAGTCCGATGAACCCTCCGGAATTTGCGTCGGCCGACCAGACACGACCAGACCAGACGATATGGAGATTGTCATCGGTTGTAATCAGCGCCGACAGATCGGCATATGGACGAAAGCCGGACTCGCCATCAACATTACAGGTGATATTCTCTCGCTCAATCCAGTTAACGCCTTGATCGTTTGAAATCATGTAATAGAGATCATTGTCCATTTGAGTAAACGTCGCCTGCCCCGACTCAAAGCTGCAGTTGGGGTACTCAAGACCGCTGTTGGCAGCCCCATCACCTCCCACCAGATTCGCCGTCCACACCAAAGCGACCTTGTTGGTCGTCTTGGAGGCCGCGATATCGTGCGATGGCACAAAGTTGGTGTCAATTATGACCGGCGGATAGTCCCAGTCGCCGGCATTGAGGCCGCCCACTTTCCGAAAGTAATAAAGTGCTCTCGGAGCGTTCGGGTCCAGCTCGGACACCTGGGCGATAACATGCAACACCGTATCAGTTGAGCCCTCTTGATAACGAAACTTCGGCCAGAGTAATTCCTGAGCATAGGTACCGCCATAGGAAGCGGTGGAATCGGGAAGCCGACAGATATGATCGCCAAAGTAATGTCCACCAGGCTCACAATCCCAGTAGAAGTGGGGCTGGAATCTGGTGCCGAGCCTTTCCTGTCCGCCGACCATAGCACGATTGTCATCCGTTGCCTGGCAACCGACGTCACCGGACCATTCCAACGATACAGACCCCTGAACGTGAATGGAAGCAAACAACGGATCGGCATCATAATAGTTATACTGGTACCTGAGCGTACCGGAGTTCCAGCCGGGTAAACGCGTCCAGGCCATGTGCACTAGGGTGAGCCCGTCGGCATTTCCGACATCAATCATCCTCCCCATGCTCCCACGGTGTTGTTCATCCCACCATGTATCGCCAATCACAACACCGGGCGATTCTGATGCCGACAGACGACCTATCGAACCCTTCGTTGTACCCAGCGAACCGGCTGGACCGGTGGACCGATAACCATCGGTGGTGGGAAAAGCGTACTGCATCACGCGGGATGCGGCGGGGTTAGCCCTCTGTTTCTTCGGCGGCTCTTTGGCGGTGTGAGCGGTCGCGGCCAGAGCGGCGGCGACCAAAAAGGTGAGGAGGAATCGAGTAACAATCCTGTCGCTCATAATTGACCTCCTGCGCAATAAGGAATCCATTTTCGACACCAACATAATATGGCATCGGAGACAACCTGTCACCTATATCAAAATATACTATTTGCCCCACATTGATGCAAGCCTTTTTTTGTCAGTACAGGTTAACCTGCTATAGGAAACAGACGTGTCGCTGTCATGCAATTTGAATGGGAGGATACTGACAATAAAAAAGTGGCGCCCCGCAGAATTGAACTGCGGACACACGGATTTTCAGTCCGTTGCTCTACCAACTGAGCTAGGGCGCCAACTTAAAACTCAACAGTTTTGAGTCATGCAATTAAACAGTAGTTCGGCCAAAGTCAATTGAATTTTAGCGGCCTTTGAGAAGGTGACCCCGAGTCTCGGCAGAAAAAAGCAGATAAAGCACCACCGCCGAGGCAATCAGCAGCAGATAACTTTCCACATGGGCGTACCCAATAAGCGAAAGTAGCACCACCAGCCCGTTGATAACTACCAGTCCCTGCCAGCCCCATTTTCGCAGCTCGGTAAAGCCGATCACAAACGAAACCAGGATCAAACCCAGCAGAAGAAACATAAACGGCTCAACCATATCAGAGTAGTTGCGGTCCAGAATTCCCAGGATGATCTTGACCACCCCGTAAATCAGAAAAATCGCCGAGAAGACAATCCCATGCCAACGAGCAATCTGGTAGCTCATCGGGCCTTTATCTTTTTTCTTATCAGTCATCTGCTTTTCCCTGCTCACTGTTTTTCTTCTCCCAGCAGTCCGGCACCGATAAACCCGGCTTCATTACCCAGAGCTGCCTTAACCACGCTCAGCTTTTCTACAGCCGAACCGAAAGCGCGTTTCTTTATTTCCGAAGATATCGCCGAAAGCAATCCGCCACCACCTTCCATGATACCTCCACCTATCACTACGGTATGAGGGTTGAGAAGGTTCACAATTCCCGCCAACCCAATACCCAGATAAACGGCTGTTTCATCGAGTACCTGCCGCGCCACCGGGTCGTCCATCTTCTCGGCCTGAAACAGTTTTTTGATTGTCAGGTTCTCGACTTGCCCCTCAAGCACTTCTTCAAATGCGAGCGTTAATCCCTTTTGCATTAGCTCTTTAACTCGATCAGTAATTGCTGACGATGAACAGTACGCTTCGAGACAACCGATACTCCCGCACCGACATTCGGGACCCTCGAAATTGATCGGGACATGACCCAACTCGCCTGCCGAGTAGTTGGCTCCGCGATAGACCTTGCCGTCAAGCACAATTCCCCCGCCG
>DAOWIM010000115.1 GCA_030640905.1 bacterium | reverse complement strand
CTACAGAATCGCCGAGTGAATCGGGCACCGCCAGTGAGTCACCTTCGGTAGCTGCAAAAGCAGTGCTATCGGCGATTGCCTCAGCCGGAACAATAGTCCGCTCTTCAATGATCTCGTTGTATGCGGAGAACCACGGCACAAAAAGCACCACTAGGGTCGCCACACAGGCGACCGCCATGACAATTCGATCCCCGATTGTTACCCGCTGTTCCATGAGAGTACACTGATCGCGCAGTATCTTTCCTTCTCCGCGTCTCTTATGAATCGCGTCGATCAGTCCGGTCTTCTCCTTATCCGACTTAAACAGGTCTTTCGGCTTACCGGGGAATACTTCAAAACCGATAAACTTAAAACGCTCTTCAGCCGTTATTCTTTTCTTCGGAGCTTTGTTTTTGTCCTCCTGGGCCATCCAGTTTCCTCGTTGACAATGTTGTTTCAAACAGGTTTAGAATTCAAATTGCGTCGCTTTAATGCCCTCTTTGGCATCGGCATTCACCGCATCACATTTCAATACTTTGTTATACCATTCATTGGCCTTCTGGAAATCAGGTTTGGCATCCTGCGTCGCTTTCTGCTTATCTGCTGCCCTGAGATGATAACACTGGGCGATCCACAAAACAAGATCAATATCGGAACAAGCGTCGCCAGCCGTCTTAACGCAGCTATATGCCTGAGACAGATTGTCCAGGGCCTTACTGTAATTCTTGGTGCATAGCCCGCCGAAATAGGCATAACCGATAGATTTCTTAGCATCACAGTTATCCGGTTCGACTACCAACAGTTGCTGGAAGTACTTAACGCCGTTGGTGCAATCGGCCAACTGGAACAGATATGTATTGCCCAACATCAGCAGAATCTTGGCATCGTCCGGCTTAAACTCAAGATATTTCAACATGTAGCCGCAGGCAACCTCATAATAGTTGCGGTCGTCAACCTCAACCGTCTCCTCCTCGGCTTCCTCTTCATCCTCCAGTTCCTCGTCGCCTTCTCCCTCATGGTTAGCGATGTTAAGTGCACTGTAACCGGCGTTCTTGTATAGCGAGGCCGAGGCCGAGTCGATTCCGAATTCAATCCGGAGATCATAATACTGAAGCGCTTGCTGATAACTTTTCATCGAATGATAAGCCACCGCCATATTCTGGACGATCCGACGCTGGTTCGGATTGGCTTCCAGCGATTTTGCGTAATGTCGTACCGCCGTGCTGAACTGGTTCGGTTTCCTATAGTAGAACGCATCACCGAGCAACTGATAGAGCTCTGCATCCTGTATTCGAGCGATATATGTCTCTTCATCCTGCTGCTTAACCCACTCGATATGAGCCAGAAGCTGCTCCCCGCTCTTCACATAATCACGGGAGCCCCACAAGGCTTTGCCGTAGTAAAAATATATGTCTCCCGGTTCGTACGGTATGGCCAACACTTGGGCGAAAAACTCGGCCGCTTCTTCAAAGGCGTTGATGTTAAGATAGGCCATGCCCAGTTCAAAATACGGTCGAACCGAAGAGGAATCGGGTGTCTTGTCGGTAAGTTCAAAATATTTGCGATACGATCCGACCACATCTTTAAACAGCTCGGTTCGTTCGCTCCGAGATTGCGACGAACGCGCAGCCTTGAAATAGATTCCGCCAGCCCGCAACCAGGCATGAGCGTAGGTACTGTCTTTACGCAGGACTTCTTTAAGTTTGTCCATCGCACAGACATAGTCTTTCATCTCAAGGCAGGCCTCGGCCCAGTGGAAATATACTTCTTTGCCGGCCGTATCAATTGCCAGAGCTTTTTCGTATTCCATTACCGCCAGCGATGGGATACCCTGATGGAAGTTCGCATCCCCAAGGTGAATATGGTATTCAGCCACATTGTCGTCGCGAATCAGCGCCTGCCGGAAAGCAGCATCGGCAGCAGCGTAGTCACCCTGAACCATCAGCACCTGGCCGTAGCCATCCTCAAACTCGGCCTTCATTTTCTTGGCTTTTTTGCGCCCTTTGCTCATCGAAGCCAGAGCATCGTCCAACTCGCCCAACTTCAACTGAGTCAGCCCGAGGTAGTATAAAGATTCGTAGTGTTTGCTTTTCTTATCCTGGGCCACCTGAAATTGCACTTTGGCATCGGGCCACTGTTCTCGCTCAAAATGGATCATCCCGAGCAGGTAGTAATTCATATGGTACGCTTTGTCCTGTACTGTCTCCTTGGTCAGAAGATTGATAGCCGTCGCCGTATCGCCGCGATTCAGAGCCTCTGTAATGCTCAACTTGATGTCACGAGATTCCGCTGGGGACACTAACAACAGGACAGTAAAACCCACCACTAAAAACAGAGCCGGTACAAACCAAAATCGTTTCAAAAAAAACATCCTCATCAATTTCTCAACACAAGAGCCCAAAAACTAACAATTCAGGCATCAAAGTCAAGAAAATATTTTGGACTTCCTGATACTTGAGACCGGAGTCGATTTGGCTCCTTCGGGCACGGCATTCCACGCCCAACTCTAAACAGGAAGTACGCTACTGCACAGATCAAGATTGCGGCTCTGCTGGAAACCGGAAGCTGTGAGGCAAACACCGTATCAATGTACCACCCGGTCACCATCAGAATCACCGCCGAGGCGAGATTGAGTAGATAAGTTGCTCTGTGCAACACTATTGTTCTCCTTTCTTATACAAGCTCAGCTTCTGAAACTTCCCAAAACCTTTGTGGGTGGCTTGGCCCTTCCCACACCCGGAAAACTACACAATCACTGTGCCATTTGGCCGCAGTTTAATAGCTGCCATGCTTATCTGTTGCTACACCACAACTTAAGGATGTCTGCTCTGTGCCAATTCCATTCTGCATTGGCATAGTACGCACTTTCTGCGTCAGAGAAAAATGATGAGGTCTCGTTTGCGTGCGTTAATGCGGTGTGTTTCTTGGGGTTACGATCTGGGCTTTCTCAGCGCGGTGCGCGGAGCCAGTGAGGACTAATTCGTACGTTTGTAGCGGATTCCACATCAATTGTGATAAATCCCCGATATATCTGCTTCTGACCAGCCATATCGATAGCCGGGTACAGCTTGATGCGTTGCTCCAGGACCTTTACCATCTCCCTGTTCGCTCCACCAGCTTGCCACTCTGGACGGAGCCTGACCCGCCCCAAAGTATCAACGACAGCATAGCAAACCAATCTTTCCCAGTGGGGCGGCCTCACTGCCCTCAGACCGAATCGATCTCCGGCATCAGTCCGTGGAATCGGCCGGAAAAGCAAACCGACCGTATCAGCCACAAGCCTAACAGATGCTCTTTGATGAAACGACATATCAGTCCAATTCTCCGGCCGCCACCGCTTGAGAGGGTAGTCCATCGCTGGAAAGAGAGATATCTGAAGGAACACCGTCACCCCACTCCGATTTCCCAGTACAGTAGCCGGGCTGAATTCTGCCCAGAGAGCAGCCGACAGAAGCAGCGGATTGATATCGGCAAAACTTGAGTAAACAACATCGGATCCCACTACCTGCCCGGTTGTATCCAGATCGACACGGATGACCGCCCGTGGATAAAGAGCCGTGTCCTCATGCTTGTTGGCCCCCGCATAAACCGGAAACATTAAGAGTTCGGGTAACTCAATTCCGTTTAGCCGACAGGCTTCCGCCAGCAACCAGTTGTCTTCCCGACCTAGATTCTGCCCATTCGGAAAAACGAAAAGAGGAATTTTTGCATCCGGTCTGAATATGAGTTCGACAGGGATTTTCGACTCCACCGCGCGACCTTCCCAAAGAGCCGGACAGAAGGGAAGCTCGTCGATAAGGTAACGGACATTTTCAAAAAGAAGACTATCGATCCCTGCTTCTGGCTCCACACTCGTCACTGAGCCACTGGAATCGACCCCAACAGTAACAACCGTACGCACAACCTGCTGAACCCACGGATAAAACCGGGCAAGAGGTCTCTCCGGTTCCTCTTGAGGATACGCCAGAGTCAGACCGAGATATGAGGGTTGATCTGAGTAGTCGGAGGCATTGGCCGATCCCGCGCCAAACATGAGTAGACAAACAAGAGCAAGAGCTGACTTTGCAATCTGTCCGAAGTGAATGAGCATCTTAAATTATTATACAGACTGGTTTGCAAAATCAAACAAAACAACTCGGTGGGGAAACCGGCAATAAAGAAAGCCACCCGGCCGATTTGGTCCGGGTGGCCATATTTGAAAAACGAATTTTCTTATCAGCGACGTCTGATTCAGACGCCAGGCTATCGGCCTGCTACATCAGGACAATCAACCCACCATTCCCCTACAAAGGCTGTGGGCCACCACAGATTCTGGTCGTTGGTGCTCACCGTGTTGCAGAAAGGATAGCCAAACCTGCCTCTCAAACTCCCAATCAGGTTGCCCTCTTCGTTGGTAAACCTACCTTCGAAATGGCCTCTTGGGCGATGAGCACTGCTGAGGTCGGCATAAGTATTCGGGTCAAACTCCCACTTGCCTTTGAGGTAACCATTGATTCGATTATTCCTTCCAATCCAGCAGCCATCGAAGTAGCGATCACCGTCATTATCGGTCCAGAACTCGCCGAATAGGAATCCGCTAACAGCCCCAAATTGAGTCAACCACCGCCCGAAGAAGTACCCACTCTGGCGACTCTTGAAGAGCCACTTACCGGCCATCCGACCTCTCGGACAACCACCATCCTCGACTTTCCTGGATTTGATCGTTACCTTGTGGATGTTGTCCACATCGTAGACCTCATCCAGATCAGCCAATTCCATAGTGTTCCACCGATGCTCGAATGGGACTGTCCTGAATGTCAGTTCAGGGATAACCAGTGTTACAATGTCTGTCCTGACATAGACATCAAGCAGGATACCGTCAAAGTCATCGGACGTCTTGGAAACCCAGCCCACCCCATAGACATTGACGGGAAGGAGGTAGTCCTCACCTTGCTCGAAGTCAATAAGCTGCACCGGGATAATGACACCGGGACTGTTGAGCATAACAACACCGGTCCAGTCCATCAACGGTAACTCGCTGGTCGGTGGTTCACCCAACACCCCCCAGATAATCTCTACAACATAACGGTCGTAGGTACCGACCGGGAGAATAACCGGATCTCCATCTACTTCCGGAGG
>DAOWIM010000216.1 GCA_030640905.1 bacterium | reverse complement strand
GCGATCGTGTTAGTTCGTGGAAAAATACCTAAGGACAATTCGGTGAAGATGGCCCGCGATACTGACCTGATTCTCATGTCAACTGATCGGGATATGTTTGACGCTTGTATCAGGGCCGATTCGATACAGAAGGGAAAAGCACTGAGTATTGAATCTGTTTCGGAAAATGATATCACTGAAGAGTTATTGCTTGCGCAGGAGTTGATTATTGAGGGAGACGATTTTGCCAGCGCCGGGATGGTGTCCACCGGGATCAAATCGACGCTTAAGAAGATCGGATTGGACAATGTGCTGATCCGCCGAATAGCTATCTCTACATATGAGGCGGAGATGAACGTTGTTATGCATGCCGACAAAGGCAAAGTTTTTCTGACCGTAACGCCAAAGTATGTGAAGGTAGTGATTGCCGATCAGGGCAAAGGAATTCCTGATGTCGAATCGGCCATGGAGGAGGGTTTTTCAACCGCTACCGAAGAGATGCGGGCGATGGGATTCGGCGCCGGTATGGGACTTCCCAATATCAAGAAGAACGCGGACGAGTTTAAGGTTCAAAGCGAGGTTGGTGTCGGAACCACGCTGAATATGAAGTTCATGATCTAGGAGGTTGTTGAAAAAGCGTTCTTGTTATAAGTTTACTGTAACGTGCGGTTGAGGACGGGCGACGTAAAGCCGCCCTCTACGCGGGACAACAGCCCCTCATCGCGTAGCGGCGGGCCTTGTGTCCGCTGTCATAGCGCCGCAATAAGGAGTTTTTCTACAGCCTGCTAGGCCGACAGCAACCAACAGAGGACAGAGATGTCAGAGTTTTATCATGCACATCGCGTAATTGAGGACCTGTGTTGTGGCCGCATGGCCTGTATGCGGGTCTGCCCGACTCAGGCAATCCGCGTGCGCGGAGGTAAGGCTGTTTTTTCCGAAGAACTCTGCGTCGACTGCGGTGAATGTTTGTCGGTTTGTCCTTCCGGAGCTATGGAGGCATTGACCGACCCGGTAGCCGAGCTGGCTGATTTCAAGTACAAGGTGATTGTCCCGGCCCCAGTTCTCTATTCGCAGTTTGATTCTTCGATCCACCCGTACATCGTTCATCAGGCTTTCAAGGAAGTCGGCTTTGATCAGGTTACTGACGTAAGCACCTCGTCGGTAGCGTTAGCCCATGTGCTGAAAGAATACATCCAGACCTACAGCGGTCGCCTCCCGCTGATATCGTCATTTTGTCCTTCAATTGTGCGTCTGATTCAGGTCAAGTACCCTGATCTGGTAGAGTTGGTGGTACCTCTTGAGGTGCCGCGCGAGGTCACGGCGCGCGAAGTCAAGAAGACCATCCCGCAGCAGTTGGGCCTTAGGGAGGAAGATGTCGGCGTCTTTTATGTTGCCACCTGCCCGGCAAAAATCGTTTCGATCAAACAACCGGCCGAAAAAGCCCGATCGTGGTTCGACGGTGTCCTCTCTGTTAAGGATGTCTATTCGATCCTGCTTCCCCATGTGATTGCCCTCAAGGAAAAATTCGACGAGAGCATGATCCCGGATGACTTCGTGTTCAACTCCGGGTGGGCCGCATCCGGGAGTATTACCCGGGCCGCCGGTACTGACAACTGGCTGACCGTTACCGGTGTCGATCATGCTAAGAAGATTCTGGACGATATCGAAAATTCACGGTTGCGGAATATCGAGTTTGTCGAAGCCATGGCGCACATGGAAGGCTGCATAGGTGGGCCGTTCAATGTGGAGAATCCATACGTTGCCCGGGCCAATATGATCAAGCAGAGCCAACGCTATCAGACGCCTATCGAAGTTGATGTCGAGGATGTCGCGCGTAAACTGAAAGATGGTTACTACATGACCGAAAGTCCGGTTTTGCCACGTGTGACCACCTATTTTGATACCGATTTGGCTACATCGATCAAGCGGATGAAAGAATGCGAGAGAGTTTACAAGAAACTCCGCAAGATCGACTGCGGTGTATGCGGCGCGCCAACATGTATGGCCTTCGCTGAAGATCTTGTGCGGGGAGATGCTGAGTTTACCGACTGCATTTTCCTCGGCAAGAAAGAAGAAGATAAGCAATAACATACATATAGAAACCATTCACCTGGTGAATGGGAGGAATGTCTGTGAAGCAGAAAGAATACGACAAGATATTCTCAGGTTTCAAGGGCACCGAGGGCGATCTGCTGCCGGTTCTGCTGCGAATTCAGGAAAAAGATGGCTACATCTCCGAAGAATCGGTCAGTCAGGTTTCTCGATTCCTGCGCCTTTCTGAGAGCCAGATATTTGGGGTGGCATCGTTCTATCCAAAATATCGCTTCACCGAGCCGGGCCGCAAATCGATCAAGGTTTGTATGGGGACGGCCTGTCATGTACGGGGAGGAAAATTCCTCTCGGACGCAGTAGGATGGAAACTGGGAATAGGCATAGGGCAGACCAGCGATGATAAGCAGTTTGATTTTCAGCGGGGTAGTTGCCTGGGATGCTGTACTCTTGGCCCGGTAGTAAAAATCAATGACAAGGTCTATAGCCGCATGCAGGTAACGGGCCTGAAAAAAATTCTGGAGCAAAATGACTAACTTCGAAACAAAAAGACAACAGGCTCAGAAAAAGTGGGCCGAGCTCCAGGAAAGCAAGGTTCCGGTCATCTATGTTGGCAGCGCTACTTGTGGTCGTGCTGCCGGAGCGATGGCTGTGCTGGAGACGGTTCACAGGATACTGAAAAAGAAAAAGCTCAAGGCAAAGGTGGTTGAGGTTGGCTGTATCGGTCCGTGTTATCTGGAACCGTTGCTGGATGTTGCCATGCCGGACGAGCCGAGGATCAGTTTTTCAAATGTTGATCCTAAAAAAGCTGAGAGAATTATTGAGAGTTGCCTGGTTGAACACAACCCGGCCCTTGAATTGGCGATTGGACATTTCAGCAACAATGGTCACCCGATCACCAGCCAACTACCGAACTTTTTTGAACTACCCGCCCTCAAGCCGCAGGTGAGATTGGTCCTGCGTAATTGTGGCTTTATTGATCCGGAAGATATTGATCACTACCTGGCCAACGATGGTTACCTCGGGTTGAAGAAGGCGCTTGAGATGGGAGCCCCGGCGGTAATCGGTGAAGTCAAAGAAGCCGGTTTGAGAGGACGTGGCGGTGCGGGATTCCCCACGTTTAAGAAATGGGAAATATGCCGGAGTATTGAGGCCGACCAGAAATACATGATCTGCAACGTCTCGGAAGGTGACCCCGGTGCGTTTATGAATCGTTCATTGATCGAGAGCGATCCACACGCGGTGCTCGAAGG
>DAOWIM010000337.1 GCA_030640905.1 bacterium | reverse complement strand
GTGTAACCGGCTTGGAAATCGCTCCGAGCGTCGATTACAGCTGGACACGAAAAAGCCCCGCCGGGTTGACCGGCGAGGCGCACGTCTTGGGACATCCAAAAAACGGTGGTCAGCCAACCTTCCCAACCAAGAGAGCCAGACGCGATTTGTTACGGTCGGCGTTCTTCTTGTGAATGATATGGCGCTGGGCTGCTCTGTCCAGAAGCGAGGCAGCTTCCCGATACTTGACCTGAGCTTTTTCTTTGTCAGTCTCGGTGCGGAGTTCTTTGATGGTCTTCCGCATCTGGGAGCTGATGGCCCGATTACGCAGCCGCTCATCGTTGGAGGTGCGCATGCGTTTCTTGCAGGACTTATGACTCGGCAATGTGTGTTTCCTTTCAATCAGTATTTGAATACAACCCATAAATATAATCGGCAGATCCCCTTTGTCAACCACTAATAGCACAAGAAGTTCTGTAATTAGGTCGGCCGGCAAAGTTTCGGCAGCGACCGCTTTTTCCCGGATTCTGGGGCTGGTGCGGGAACAGGTGATGGCCTATTTCTTTGGAGCCGGATTGGTTACGGACGCCTTTATCGCCGCCTACCGGATTCCCAACCTCCTGCGGGACATGTTTGCCGAAGGCGCTCTCTCCTCTGCGTTTGTGCCGGTATTCAAAGAGCAGATGGTGCGGGAATCGGATGAAAAAGCGTTTCGGCTGGCCTCGATAGTCATTACGGCGGTCCTGACGGTGGTCGGGTTGATAGTCCTGATGGGGATCATTGCTGCCCCGGCGATTGTCTATATCACGGCCAATGGTTTTGTCCCTCTTCCGGTGAAATTCGATCTCACGGTCAATCTGACCCAAATCATGTTTGCCTATCTGCTGCTGGTTTCGCTCTCGGCGGTGGTGATGGGAATGCTCAACTCATTTGACAGGTTTGGTGTTCCGGCTCTTTCTCCGGCGATGTTCAACCTTGGGGTTATCCTGTCGGTGGTGGGGCTTTACAACTTCTTCGACCAACCGGCCTATACGCTGGCAATCGGGGTTCTGGTTGGCGGCGTGGGGCAGATCGCGATCCAGTTGCCATCGTTGCGGCGGATCGGGTATCGGTTCCGGCTGATATTTGATTTCCTTGACGAAGGCCTCAAACGAGTCCTCAGATTGATTGGTCCGATGATTGTCGGTCTCTCGGCGGGTCGTGTAAACATACTGGTCAGTACGCTGCTGGCATCGTTTATGGTCGAGGGGTCGATTTCGTATCTGAGCTATTCGTATCGTCTGATGCATTTCCCGCTGGGTGTCTTTGCCGTAGCTCTTGGCACAGTGGCTCTTCCGAAAGTATCGGAGTTGGTAACCCGTAACGATTCGGAGGGGCTCAGCCGAATATTCCGCGAGACCATTTCGGCCAACATGTTTCTGATTATCCCGTCGGCAGTATTTCTGGCGATGGCGGGGCGGGAACTGGTAGCGTTAATATTCCAGTGGGGCGCTTTTGGCGCCGGGGAATCAAGCAGCACCGCTCTGGCCCTGTTGCACTACTCTTATGGTTTGATTGGGTTTGCCGGGGTGAGAGTGATCGTGCCGTTCTTCTACGCTTTCAACGACTCAAAGCTACCGATGAGAATTTCGATAATTACGGTGGGGGTCAATCTTGCTCTCTACTATCCGCTGATCAAGATGCTTGATTTTGCCGGGCTGGCGGCGGCAACTTCGGTCGCCGGGCTAATCAATTTTGTTCTGCTGGCGATATTCCTGCCGTCGAAAGGGATTGCAATTCCATACACGCGAATACTGGTCGATGTGGTGCGGATGATCGTAGCGGCAGTGCTGGCTTTCTATTGCGCCCGACTGTTGCCGATCAGTTTTTCTATCGGGGATTCAGCATTGATGCAACGACTGCAGGACTTATTGGTTCTGCTGGTGGCGGGAGGAATTATGTATCTGCTTTTCTGTTTAGTATTCAGGGTTCGAGAAGTCTGGCGAGTCCCACGGCTGTTGCTGCGAAAATAGAGGTTTCTTTCGATGATCCGCCGATACCCCAGCCTTTTTCTGCTTTGCTTTGTAGTATCGGGAGTAGCTGCGGCTGAACTCAGTCGGTATCCATCATGGCTGTTTCTTCTGGCGGCTATCGTCATGTTTGTCCTGGGTGTGCTTGGTGTCAGTCGCTACCGCACATTTGCCGCTGTTGTTTTTGGTCTGGCATTTTTCTGTTTTTCCGGATTTCATTATGCCCTTGAAGTCTACGATACTGGCCCGAATCATATTTCCCGTTTCGCCCGGTCAGACCAGATGTACCATATTTTTGGGCGAGTATCCGACTGGCCGGAGCTGAAGTCCAGTCGGACCGAAGTGAAAGTCGCGTTGGATTCAATTATCTCCGACCGAACCTATCAGGTCAGCGGCGCTATCATGCTTCGAGTGGGTGACACGACCACCGCCTTGCAGCGCAACGATCGGGTTGAACTGTTTGGTCGTATCTACCCGGTTGTGAGCAGGTCCGGAACCGATGGATTTGACTATGGTCGGTATCTCCACCTGCGGGGGATTTTTGGTGTCGTCTATCTCCCCAGTTTGTTGCATGTCCGCAGCGACCATAGCGGCAGTCACGGTCTCTTTCGCCAGGTGGATCAGTTGCGCCGCAGTATTACCGGTTCGTTCGCGCGCAACTTGACGCCTGCTTCCGCAGCCGTGGCTTCAGGATTTCTCATAGGCGAAACCCGCAATATCTCGCCGGAGATATATTCTCGTTTTCGGGATTCAGGGACGTTGCATTTGCTGGCCGTTTCGGGATCGAATGTTGCAATCGTTCTGCTCTTCATCGCCTACATCCTGAGACCGTTTTCGCTGCGACGCGGCAGGCGGGCGATTGTGCTTTTTGGTGTTATCTTCCTCTTTGCTGCTCTCTCCTATGGTGACTCTTCGGTAACGCGAGCTTCGATTATGGCGTCACTGGTAATACTGGCCGGGCTTCTGGAACGAAAAATTGATCTTAACAATATCATTGCCGCCACCGCGCTGGTGATTCTCCTGTTTGACCCTGCTCAGTTGTTCGATGTTGGGTTCCAGCTTTCATTTGTCACTGCCTGGGGATTGATATTTATCGTGCCCCGGCTTGGCCGTCTCTTCGCGCCGATCCACCGTCGGCCTGTCTATCGGTATGCTATTTTCCCCCTGATGATTTCACTTGTAGCCCAGATATGCTCGGCACCGCTGGTTGCCTATCATTTTCAACGAGTGCCACTGGTGTCAGTTGTGGCCAACCTTGCCATTGTGCCGCTTGTCTCGCTGGCTGTGATCGGTATTTTGATTTTGCTCGTTGCTGATCTGATCCTGCCCTCGCTCGGCCTTCTGGTCGGATCGTTGCTGAATGTTCTGATGAAATCAATACTCTGGCTGCTGGATATCTTTGGCGGCGATCATGTGCCTGTTCTGCAGTTGTCGGACTGGCCGGTTGGATGGCTGCTGGCCATTTACGCCCTTATTTTCCTCATAGCACTGGCGATCAGATCAAGAGCGGCGCGCCGAGCAGCGATATTCGCATCTCTTATAATGGCCAACTTTGCTCTGGTCAGTGGAATCGTGTCTGCTTTTGAAGTCAGGCATAGTCGGTCGGTTCATCTCTTTGGTCTGCCCGGTGGAGTGGGAGCGGTTGTGAGGCATTTCGACTCGAATGAAGCTGATCTTGTCATCACCGACATTCATCGCAAGGAGTGGGAGATTGATGAGGTCGTAGTTGTACCGGCTCTGCGGAATCTCGGAATTGATCGGCTGCACCAGATTATTCTGATGAGGGCCGACTACGGGGCAATTGATGACATTGTCAGGCTGGTTGCAACTTACCAGGTCGAGACACTGTTTGTGGCTGCTTTTCTGGAGAACAGCGCCCGAGACTTGATCGACCGCAGGCCCGATAGCGGGAAAGCGCCATCTGTCAAAATCCTGGTTGGCGGCGCACCGGAGCCTGTGCTGGATGGATACTGTATGTCAGGTTCTGATTTGTTGCTCTCGTTTGGCTCTGGTCGGATTCGTTTTGTGTCCGGTTGTCAACCCGACGAGGAACCACCGGACAGCCAGCAGATACCATCGGCTGTTGTTTTTGGCAATCGGTGTAGTTTGCCGGATGATCAGATCCAGTTGTTGTTTGCAGCCGGATATGCTCAAATTGTCTGCGCTCGCCTTGACGGGTTTCAGTCCGATAGCCGAATTTTCGATCTCTCCGGTCTCGGAAATCTGACCCTATTTCCAACTGTTAGCGGCATAACTGTTTGCGCAGAGTAAACATCGCCGCATTTTCTCTCTTAAGAAATCAGGCCTGTGACCCGATAATCGTATAGAAGTATCGAAATGCGTCCAAATAGCGGACTTAACGCTTTATTTGAAGGGTTTTGGAATGAGCCTTGCAGGTAATCTCCAGACTGTATCATTTCCTGACATATTGCAGCTCCTGTCTACGGGAAAAAAGACCGGTGTGCTTGAAGTCAAAACATCGACCCGGCAGAAAGAAGTGGCTTTCAAGGACGGCAACATAATCTTTGCGTCATCTCTGAATGCTTCGGAAGATCTCCTTGGGAGCATGTTGCTGCGGCGGGGAAGGATATCCAAGTCCGATCTGGAACGCGCTATTACCCTTCACAAGCAGACCGGTCGTCAGCTTGGTACGACGTTGATCGATATGAATCTATTTGATAAGCAGGAAATTACCGAGTGCCTCAAACTTCAGATCGAAGAGATCGTCTATAACCTTTTTGCCTGGCAAGACGGATCATTTAACTTCCACGAGGATGCCGCTCCCAAGAATGCGCCGTTCCTGCTGGAAATGCCTACCATGAGTGTCATCATGGAGGGGACGCGTCGGATCGACGAGTGGCTTGAGATTCAGAAAGTCGTGCCTCCCGATGACGTCATGCTGGCGCTGGCATCATCCCCGAAGGTGCCCGGCGATGAAATCGTGCTTACGGTTGAAGAATTCAAAGTGCTGGCGTTGATCAATGGTCAGCGGACACTTCCTGAATTGATAGATGTCTCGCCGTTCGGTGAGTTTGTTACCTGTCGAGCCGCTTACAAGTTGATCCTCAACTCGCTGATTGAAGCGGTCGGGAAGAAAGAGAACGATGAGGTTGAGCAGGAGGATGAAGAGGTGGCTGTTCTGTCGATAATCTTCCACCTGTACAGCCATTGTTTTCATCGCATCCGCACCGTTGTTGAGAGCGTGGTCGGGGAGACCAATACACAGTTCAGCTCTTTTGCGGCGCGCTACCGTGATGGATTGCTGGCATACTTTCCGGGAGTTGATCCATCATCGGATCTCATGCCTGACCTTGAGAGATTTACCGCCGCGGTACAGGCTGTGCCGCAGCCTATCAGGATGCACCGACTGATGTCCGGCTTGGATCAGATGCTGGCCGGACAGTTGGAGTATGTCTATATGATGCTCGGTACGGCTCCTTTCCGAGAGGCAGTGGGCAAAGTCAAGCGAGAGATAGCCGGACCGCTGGCAACCCGGCGAGATCTGGTGAAACGGTATGATATCGAAGATAGTTTTTACAGAACGCTGAAGCAGACTGACAAAGTAGTAAAAATGGTTAGAGGTTGACAATGAGAAATATTTCCATCATTGCTGTCGCTACTGTTGTAGCGTCAGCCGGCAACGCATACGCCGCCAACCTGGCGTTGGTGACGACTCCTCCAAATATCCTCCACATCATCTTGCTGGTGGTTGCTGCGGCAAGCGCCGTGGTATCGTGGAAGGTGCTATCAGCCGTCCGCGGAGGCAGGCTG
>DAOWIM010000267.1 GCA_030640905.1 bacterium | reverse complement strand
GGATGGGTTGACGAAGGGATCACCGTGACGCTGGAGACCAATACTGATAGGGTCAAGATCGGCTCCGCGACAGAATCGGGAAGGCTGTATTTAGAAGGTCCGGCAAGCTCGGCCTCTTTTGCTATGAATCTCTACGGTGATGCTTCGGTCGATCTACCATATAGCTCCATATCTGCTTTGGAGATGTATAATGAGGCCGGAGGCGGATTCGATACGCTCTTGGGCGGCGGCGTGGGCATTGGGGCGACGGTGACTCCAATAGTGAGTCGAGCCATGACATTCCCGACCAGCGGATATGCGCTGGTCATAGCGACTACTGAACTGGCGATTTTCCATCAGGTGAGCACTACGACGACGGCTACGCTTGGTGTGTCGATGCAGTCGAACGCTTTCGCGAACAATCAAAAGTATACATGGGCGGCGGATTACAACGCACCGACGGCCAATTTCTTTGACATTATAACGGTACACGGTTTCTTCAACGTGCCTTCCGGGCTCTCAACCTTCTATCTAGTAGGTCAGGCGAACTGCTTGTACAATCCAAACATTTACGAAGCTCAAATATCGGTACTTTTTGTTCCGACCAACTATCGCATGAATCCCACCGAGCCGAGCGCCGGTCTGCCGGACATTGGAGGACGCGACGAATTTGATGCGAACCAACTACCACCGGATGCTCTGCTTCAGGAAATGGTCAAACGTGAGACTGCGTCAATCCGCGCCGAGTATGATGCCCGGTTGGACGCTATCCAGAGACAGATGTTGGAATTACTCGGCAGCCAATCGACCGAGAATGCGGGGAAGTAAGTGGACACGATTGAAATCGCATCATTCATCTGGAGGAACAACGTGCACCCTGCCGTGCGAGCGCTACTGGCACCCAACCTGGGCTTGATTCTGGCGGCGCCGATCGCCCGGGCCGACATACCCGAAACGATCAACTACCAGGGGCGGTTGCTCGACAGCGAAGGGGATCCGGTCGAAGACAATACCTACACGATAACATTTTCAATCTACACCGGGCTGACCGGTGGAACAGCCGAATGGACCAGTGGGGGACAGGCGATTGCCGTAGAAAACGGCCTCTTTTCCTATACTCTAAATCTCGGGCCGACCTACAGCCATCTATTCACCGACTATCCCAATCTCTATCTGGGTATCAAGGTCGATCCGGATGTAACAGAGATCGATCCGCGCACAAAGCTGACATCGTCCCCGTATGCTTACCACGCCCAGGTGTCCGACGGCGTAGTGCCTGATGCTATCACCTCCGACGAAATCCTCAACGGCAGTATCGCCTCCAATGACCTGGCTCCCAATATCGTGATGACACAGCATATCGTCGATGGCCAAGTCAGGAATGGCGATCTTGACCACAATGCCGTCACTACTGAGAAGATTCAGAATGGTACTATCCTGTTGGAAGATCTCGGTGATAACAGCGCCGCGGGTGGCGATGTAATCAAGTTCAACGGTACGAACTGGGAGACGGGGGGAATCTCCGCGACGCCGATTATCTGGTCCGGCGGCTCTACGACTCATGGCCGTGCCAGCAGTTGGGAAACGTATGGCAGCGACGGCGTCGATTTCAATACGGCGGCTGGCTATCTTTCTACCGACGGGAGCGGAGTTTTTACTGTCCAGACTGCCGGCTTCTATCGAATCAACGCTTGGATGATGTGGATGTCATCAACTTATTGGTATGGCCAAGTCATGAAAAACACCACTTGCATCCACCAGATGCAGAGTCTGGGAAATGGCGGGTGGACGGTTACTAATATGGATGTTACGTGGTATTTTGACGTTGCAGACGAAATGTCCGTTAAGTGTTTTGAAGGCAGCGGCACAGGCTATGGCTTCCATAGCTGGAACAGTTTAGGTAAGCACAGCAGGTTGCAGATAACTTATGTCGGTCCCCCCGCACCGTAGGCCATAGAGAATTGTTTTGCAGAAACAAGTAAAAATGATTATATTGAAAACGACCATAATGGAGAGGAATGATCATGAAACATGCTAAACCGATTGCCATGTTCTCCTTCCTGTTGCTGATAGCATCCGCTGCAAGTGGTGCCCCCGACAAGTCATCAGATGAGTTGAAGACCGACAAGGTCGAGGCGACCGTTACTCAGTCGCAGCAGGAAGCAGTACAGAGCGAGACCCTTCCTGAGACTGGCGACAAGCCGGACGTCAAGGCCGCCAGGAGTCCGAATGCCGGGCCATACGATATCAAATGGCAGGTGATCTCACGCGGTGGCACCGAAGGCACTTCGACGAACTACAAATTGCGTGGAACACTCGACCAGACCGCGGTCGGCGAGGCCAACTCAGGTGTTCTCCAGGTACTGCACGGTTTCTGGCAGAATTTCAGCAGCGGTGGTGGTTGCTGTATCGGCATTCGTGGCAATGCCAATGCCGATGGCAACGAGGATATCAATATCTCCGATATTACGTAACTGGTAGATTATCTCTTTGGTATCCCGCTGGGTCCAGTTCCGCCATGCCCGGAAGAGGGTAACGCTAACGGGGATGGTACCGGTGATATCAACATTTCTGATATTACGTATCTGGTGGATTACCTGTTCGGCATTCCGCTCGGTCCCGCCCCACCGGCATGCCCGTAATCTCGAAATCGTGACCGGCACATGTCCAGAGGTTGTCCCAAAAGATTAATCTTGTTGAGTTTTGTCTATTAGCGGGCGAGTATTGTGTAGGTGTAGATGTAGTCTGGAAGGGTTCAGATATGATACTTTGTCCCGAAGATCCCCGTCAGATGTCCTTTAGTTGCCGCGC
>DAOWIM010000288.1 GCA_030640905.1 bacterium | reverse complement strand
GCTCCGGAATATGATCAACCTCGCCTGAGATCAGCGCGTCGAATCCTTTGATCGTATCTTCGATCTTCACATATACACCCGACTTACCGGTAAACGCTTCGGCAACAAACATCGGCTGCGATAGGAACCGCTGAATCTTGCGCGCCCGCTGGACAATCACCTTGTCATCCTCAGAGAGTTCATCGATACCGAGAATCGCGATAATATCCTGCAGGTCTTTATACCGTTGCAGAATAACCTGCACCTCTCTCGCCACGCGGTAATGATCTTCGCCCACACCCTGCGGATCAAGAATACGCGAGGTAGAATCAAGCGGATCAACCGCCGGATAGAGACCCAACTCGGCAATCTGACGCGACAATACGGTCGTTGCGTCAAGGTGCGCAAAAGTTGTGGCCGGGGCAGGGTCGGTGAGATCGTCGGCGGGAACGTAAATCGCCTGTACCGATGTAATCGAACCGGACTTGGTGGAAGTGATTCGTTCCTGCAGCGCGCCCATCTCGGTACCGAGCGTCGGCTGGTATCCGACCGCCGATGGCATACGGCCCAGCAGCGCGGAGACTTCGGATCCGGCCTGCACGAAGCGGAAGATGTTATCGATAAAGATCAGCACGTCCTGGTTTTCTTCGTCGCGGAAATACTCAGCGATCGTCAGGCCGGACAGGCCGACACGCAGACGCGCACCCGGCGGCTCATTCATCTGACCAAACACCATAGCGGTTTTTTTAATAACGCCCGACTCGGTCATCTCAAGCCACAGATCGTTACCTTCACGCGTTCGTTCGCCGACACCGCAGAAGACAGAATACCCGCCGTGCTCGGTGGCGATATTATGAATCAACTCCTGAATGATAACCGTCTTGCCAACGCCGGCGCCGCCGAACAAACCGACTTTACCGCCTTTGGAATATGGTTCGAGCAGATCGATAACCTTTACGCCGGTCTCAAACATCTCGGAGGTAACAGCCTGTTCTTCAAACGTCGGGGCTGCGCGATGAATCGGCATCCGCTTAATGTCGGCGGGGATAGCCTCTCCACTGTCAATCACCTCACCGATTAGATTGAAAATCCGCCCCAGAGTTTTTTCGCCGACCGGCATCGTGATGGTCGTACCGGTATCCTTCGCTTCCATTCCGCGCACCAGGCCGTCGGTGGAGGCCATACTGACGCATCGGACGACATTGTCGCCGATGTGCATGGCCACCTCGACCGTCAGATCGATATCGCGTTCTTTGTCTTCGATCTTGATAGCGTTCAGGATATTGGGAAGGGAATCGGCACGGAATTTACAATCGACCGTCGGTCCGATCACCTGAACAATTTTACCAATATTATCAGCCATCTAAATTATCTCCAGTGTTGGTACACTTTTTTTCAATCAATCAGCCTTTGAGGGCTTCGGCGCCGGAGACGATCTCCAGCAGTTCCTTGGTAATTTGTCCCTGACGTGCCTTGTTGTAATCAAGGGTCAGGGTCTTCATCATATCGCCGGCGTTGGTGGTGGCGTTACCCATCGCAATCATCCGGCTGCCGTGCTCACTGGCAAACGATTCCACCAGCGCGGTGACCATCTTGGTAATAGCATAGCCGGGCATCAATGCCGAGTAGATCATCTCGGGGCTCGGTTCGAAGATATACTCACGGTGAACGTCGCTATCGTCCTCAACATCGGGTCGGACTATCGGTAGATATTTTTCGACAACAATGCGATACTTGACCGTCGAGATGAAACGTGTGAATATCAAATCAATCTGATCGGTCTCGCCGGAGATAAAACGGTCGGTCAGGAACGCGACCACTTCGCGGGCCTTGTCGTAATCAATCATCCCGCCCCAGTCGGCCCAATGGCCAACCACAGGCCACTCGCGTCGTTTGAAAATATCATTGGCCTTCTTACCAATGGTAACTATTTCGACATCGGTACCCTTGTTCTCTTTCAACCAGTTGAGAGCGGTACGGATGACATTGGCGTTGAACGATCCGCACAGACCACGGTCGGACGCCGAGATGACCAGCGTCTTTTTCTTGACCGGTCGTTCCTCGAAGTACGGATGAATGATCTCGCCGGTCGATCCCGAGGCCAGGTGCGAAAGCATCTCGTCGAGCTTTTCGGCATATGGTCGTGCCTGCTCGACCCGTTGCTGGGCGCGCCTGAGTTGCGCGGCGGCCACCATTTCCATCGCCTTGGTGATCCGCTGGGTCGATTCGACCGTCTTGATTCTTTTCTTTACATCTCTAAGCGTCGCCATGTTGGGCTATGTCCGCTCTTTCTATAATCTACAGGAGGCGCAGGTCATGCCTGCTCGGCCTTGAACCCTGTCTTGAATTTCTCTACCGCTTCTTTTAGTTTAGCATCCATCTCCTCGGAGATGATCTTTTCTTTAGCCAGCGTCAGCTCAATGTCCGGATAATCTTTTTCGCAGAAGACAAAGAACTCTTCCTCGAAACGCTCGATAGCATCGTTGGGGATATCATCGAGGAAACCTTTAGTACCGGCCCAGACCATCATCACCTGACGAGCAACCGGCATCGGGACATACTGCCCCTGCTTGAGCAACTCCACCATCTTCTCACCGCGGTTCAATTGTTTCTGGGTGGCTTCGTCAAGATCGGATCCAAACTGAGTGAAGGCCGCCAGTTCGCGATACTGGGCCAGATCGAGCTTGAGTGATTCGGCTACCTGACGCATCATCTTCACCTGCGCGTTACCGCCGACGCGCGAGACGGAGATACCAACATTAATGGCGGGACGAATACCGGCAAAGAACAGTTCCGACTCCAGGAAAATCTGGCCATCGGTGATTGAAATTACGTTGGTTGGGATATAGGCCGCAACATCGCCGGCCTGCGTTTCAATAATTGGCAACGCCGTCAACGAGCCACCACCGAGTTCATCGGAAAGCTTGGACGCTCTCTCCAGCAGACGTGAGTGACAATAGAAGATGTCACCGGGGTAGGCCTCGCGTCCCGGTGGACGACGCAGCAGCAACGACAATTGACGATACGCCTGGGCCTGTTTAGAAAGATCGTCATAGATACAGAGTACGTGCTGGCCGTTGTGCATAAATTCCTCGCCGACCGCACACCCGGCATACGGAGCGATATACTGCAGCGGGGCGGGGTCGGTGGCGGTGGCCGCCACAACCGTCGTGTATTCCATCGCACCATTCTTGCGCAGGGTGTCAACGACCTGAGCGACGGTCGAAGCCTTCTGTCCGATAGCAACGTAGATACAGAAAACATCGGTATTCTTCTGGTTGATAATCGTATCGAGAGCGAGTGCCGTCTTGCCGGTCTGGCGGTCACCAATGATCAATTCGCGCTGGCCACGCCCAATTGGAATCATCGAATCGATTGCCTTCAGTCCAGTCTGCAGCGGCTCTTTTACCGGCTGTCGTTGTACGACATTGGGAGCAAGGCCTTCGATAACGCGATACTTGTCGGTCGCGATTGGACCTTTGCCGTCGATTGGCTGACCGAGCGGATTGACCACCCGGCCGACCATCGCCTCGCCAACCGGCACAGAAGCAACTTTCCCGGTACGACGAACAGTGTCGCCTTCGTTGATAGCGGTGTCGGGGCCAAACAACACGGCGCCAACATTGTCCTCTTCGAGGTTGAGCACCATCCCTATAATGTCACCGGGGAACTGGATCAACTCGGACATCTGGACATCTTCCAGACCCCAGATACGGGCGATACCATCTCCGACCTGGAGAACAGTCCCGACCGATTCCATCTCAAGCTTCTTTTCGTATTTCTCAATCTCTTTTTTCAGAACTGAGGATACTTCTTCAGGATTTAATCCCATCCTAAGAACTCCTGCGGGTTGTGACCCGCTCTATATTCACAATCATCTTTTCCGATTCTATTGATCGCTTCAATTGACACGCACTTTCCCTAGCTGTTCGGCCACCATGTTCAAACCATGCTGCACCGAACCATCGATAATCTGATCCTCTATCACAACAATCATGCCGCCGATCATGGCCGGATCGACTTTCTCTTCCATAACGATCTTAAGACCGGTTTTGGCGGCCAACTTCTGTATCAATTGATTTCTCTGTGATTCTTCGAGCGTTTGGGCGGTTGTCACCTGCACCCGTTCGATCCCCTTTTCGTTCTCGATCAGTTCAATGAACTCGTCAACGATCTGCGTGAGATAGGCGACCCGCTTCTTTTCCAGCAGCACAATCAGAAACTCAACAAAAAGCTGCTCCAATCGACTTGAGAAGACATCACGTACAAGTGTTTGCTTGTGCTCATTGAGCACCTGGGGCGCACCCAGGAAGTTCAGCAATGATTTATCCTCAGCCAGGAACGCCTTCAGATCGTTAAACTGCTCATAGGCAGTGTCGATCAGATTCCGATCCTTAGTGGCGAGAAACAGAGCCTGGGCGTATTTCCCGGCTACTTCCTGAACTAACATTTTTGCTCTACGCTTTCTCCACGTTGTCTATGAAGTTTCCAATCAACTCGCGATGCTTCGCATCATCGAGTCGTTCGCGGATGATCTTCTCGGCCGCCGTCATGGTAATACTGACCATCTCTTCCTTGAGCTGCACACGAGCTTTGGCAATATCGCGCTCCAGTTCGGCTTTGGCCCTGGTCTGGATCGCCTTACCCTCCTCGCGCGCGGTGGCTTTGATCTCCTCGGCAACTTTTTTGCCTTCGCTGACAGCCTCGACGATTTTGGCCCGTCGCTCGGACTCAATGTCCTTAAGCTTGCCTTCGTACTCAGCGGTCAGTTTGGCGGCGTTCTCTTTTTCCTCTTCGATCTTGCCGAACTCATCAACAATCTTGTTACGCCGCTCTTCCATAATAGCCAGCAGCGGCCCCCAGGCAAAACGCTTGAGGATCCAGAGCGTTATGAGAAAACCAACCGTGTGCGTTACGAGTAATTGCCACTGTAAATCCATTTTGGCTCCGGTTTTTCCCGGACAGATATCGCCGTCGGATTATATCACCGACAGCAAGACCTGTCTCTTAACCGATCTTGTCTGAAAGAATGAAGAAAACAACCAGGGCGTAAATGGTCAGCGCCTCAATCAGGGCGGCACCAATAATCATGGCTGTCTGAATCTTACCCGATGCTTCCGGCTGGCGACCGATCGCTTCCATCGCCGAACCAACCGCGCGTCCCAACCCGAGACCGGAACCAACCGCTGCCAGGCCAACACCCATTGGCAGCGCCCATGCTAACATTGCCTGATATTCCATCTCAAAACTCCTTACTGTAAAACCGTTCTACTTATTATCTCTTCATTGAGCCTAATGGTGCTCCTCGTGCGGCAGCATCATCAGGATATATATTGTCGAAAGCAGCGTAAACACTAACGCCTGAATAGTCGAGAGCAAGATTCCCAACAGGATAAACGGTACATTAAACGGCAGCCCCACCGGAGACCCGATAAATGCCAACGCCGAGATACCCAGCCCAACAAAAGCGGCCACCAGAATATCTTCACCGGTAATGTTACCAAAAAGTCGTAAGGCCAGACTGAACGGCTTGGCGATTTCGCCGATGATATGCATCGGCAGCATCAACGGCACCAGACACCAACTGATCACATCGCGCGGTTGTCCGGCCAGATGGTCTATCCAGCCAACAAAACCGAGCCGGGTAATGCCGGTGTACTGGGCATACAGAAAAACCAGAATTGCCAGCGAAGCCGTGATATTGATACTGGTTGATGGTGAAAAACCAAACGGTATGATCCCCAGGAAATTCATCGCCAGAACGTAGAAAAAGAGCGTCCCCAGAAAAGGAGTGTAACGTTTGGCATCTTTGCCCAGAATTGAGTGGAGAAAATTATACATCCCTTCCACCATCATCTCGATCAGATTCTGAAACGGTCCGGGAATCATCTGCCGTTTGCGATAAACCTGCAAAGCAGCGATTGAAAAAAGAACTGAGATAAACAATGTATAAATGACCGGCTTCCAGTCATCCAGTGCCTCACTGTGGAACATGCCAACAATGTCCGGCAGATGGGTACCTCCCCCGCCATGACCACCGTCGTCGCCGCCTGACGCGGCCAGCCAGAGTGGCGAAAACTTGACCATCCCGAGACAGAGAATATG
>DAOWIM010000179.1 GCA_030640905.1 bacterium | reverse complement strand
GTCGGATTCACGTACAGGTTGGCATCACGTGCTTCCAGGATTTCGTCTCTTTTCTCCAACTCATAGATCAGAAGTCTAACGATGCGGTCATTGGGCCGAAGCGCCCGAGATGTGTCGCTGAGAGTGTCACTGGGGATGCCGAGATCAAAAATGCGCCTCTGGACGTATTCGTGGTCACGGATAAAAGTTGCTTCCTCTTCGCCGTTGGCGGAGAAGGTGGCTTTCTCGGTTGATCCTTTCTCCTGTGATGCAATCGCTGTGAATTTCAACCCGCCGAGTTGGGCCGCCACCTTGATACCGAAGAGACCGCGGATACGGGAAGAATAACCAACGAACTTAGTATTGGGAAGATTCAGAGTGGTGTTGCCAGCCTCTATCGTCTTAAGTATCTCGTCCTCGTCGCCTTTGTATCGTATCTGTAAGCGGTTGGCCAACGGAATATCAGTTTGATTATCCTGGGCAACTTTCACCGTGATCTTGGAACCAATCGTACCACCGATGTCAAACTTCGATACCTGCTCCATGGCAAGCGAAGGAAACTTGTTTTGCCGATAAAGGTCGTTGTCGGCAGCATCGGTCCACTGTGATCGCCCAGAAAGAGTGATCCGGCGGAATCCTGACACTCTCAGCCCGGCACCACCCTCTCCGAAAATATTGTCCAATCGTTTCGGCAAAGGCACGGTGATACCAAGTCCCCGGCGTCTATGCCCTTGCTGCGGTGCGTTCATCCTCTGAGCCGATGATGCCCTCATCTTCGATAGCAACCTCCGCTCCCGCTGTCCCTGACTGTACGGCACCGCATCAACCGATACCGGGATCAGTTTCTTTGCCGATGTCCCACGCCCGTAATAAACGGTATTGAAACGAAGAGACAGCGAATCCGAACTTGAATAGACAACTGTCGGAGAACGTTCCCAACCACGGGACAAGGGGGCGTAATTGCTGGAGGAAAGACTAATGGAAAAACGGGTGGAGGACTCAAAATACGTAGAAACAAATGAAGGCGGGTTTTCCAACCTGGCGTTGTAACCAACCTCAGCGACACAGATATCCGCACTCATCCCTATCAACGTCAGGACAAGCACGATAGCGAAAATGATTTTGTACGTTATAGTCTTCAAGGCTCAATTCTTACGAAAACCATTCTTAATTCTTTACAAATCTATTCGATAGATACCTCCGGGCAATTAGAACCTGCCAATTCTGATAATTTCTTCTTCCAATTTGATGCCAAATTGCTTCGACACCTTCTCTTTTATTATATCGGCCAGATCGCTGATATTCTTTGAAGTCGCTCCTCCGGCGTTGATGATGATATTGGCGTGTTTCTCAAACACTTTGGCGCCGCCGACAGTCATCCCCTTGGCGCCGATCTTTTCAAGTAGCCGTCCGGCTGGCAACTTGCCATGCTCTTCTGATTGATCCGGAATGTTCTTGAAAAAGGAACCGGCCGATGGCTGGTTGATTGGATGCTTGCCACGACGTTCGGCCAGGATTTCTTGTACTTTGCCGTCGATAGCTTCTCGGGAGCCGGACTTTAGTTCCAATTGTACCCGCAGAACAGTCTCGCCGGTCTCTTTCATGCAGGAGTGCCTGTAGCTGAATTGGCAATACGATGAATCGACCGTCTTAATCTCACCCTTAGAATCGCACAGAACAACTCTGGAGATGATCGATCCGATCTCACTCCCATAAGCACCAGCGTTACCACATACAGCACCGCCCACAGAACCGGGGATACCGGCGGCAAACTCAAGTCCGCTCAGAGACTGATCGGTGGCAAAACCGACCAGGTCGGTCAGCCTCTCCCCGGCACCACATTCAATAGTGTCGCCGTCGATCCTGTTCATCCCGCCAATCGCCACCTTGATAATAAGCCCGTCAAAACCCGAATCGGACACCAGCACATTGGACCCACCTCCCAGAAGGAAAAACGGGATGCCATGCCGAGTGGCGTTGACTACTGCGTCGGCAAGCTCAGTCTCCGATAATGCCTGCAAAAAATATCTGGCTGGACCGCCGGTTCCGAACGTAGTCAGCGAGGCCAACTCACGGTCGAACTGGAGGGTCGAGCCAAAGGCCGCCACCATTTGCTGGCGGGTTAGAGGCGATCTAAGTGCAGGATTCACAAGCATTTCCATGATTTAAGTATAATCAAAACAGTGGCCATTGACAAGTCCTATCTGGCGGATCGATGCAAGTAAGGGTCTGTTTGTCAATAGGTTATACCAACTAACCGCAAAACCTATCCCATATTGGGTCAGGAATCGCCAGAATCGATCAGTTCTCAGGATTCTTCCCCACCACCCGTACCAGCTTCAGGGTCAGCGGCCGGTGCCTCTGAATCGGGAGCATCGGCCGGTGCTGCTTCGTCTTTCTGGGTCTCATCTTTCTTGGCTTCGTCTTTTTTGGCCTCGTCAACATAGTTCATCCGCAGCTCGGTCAGTATTCGCTTGATAAGAGTCTGCTCATCGTCGGTCAGGTTACCGGCCATCTTTTCTTCAAGCATACCGATCAGATCAATAGTGGCCTTAGCAATTTGGAGATCGCGCTCCACGGTCCCGGTGATTGGATTGGCGACCTTACCTAACTGCTGCATTGCCCCCATCTGAAGTGATATTACCAACTGAGCGAGATGCTGATCAACTTGCGGGGTCTTGTCATTCATCAGAGTAACCCTCCGGAGGGTTTGAGATCAAGTTTGCTGACCTTAGCCGCCACCAAGATTTGTGATCCGCGACGAAGTCATTCTGTCGAGATAGTTATACAGCCTCTTGCGGTCTGAGTCAAGGTGATTGTCGGAAGCGAACAGTTGCTCCAGCAGTTGATGAGCCGATTCGATCAAATCCCGGTCACGCGAGAGGTCGGCCGCTTTCAATTCCGGTACGCCCGACTGTCTGACACCAAAGATTTCGCCGGGGCCACGAAGTTGCAGATCGGCCTCGGCAATTTCAAATCCATCGCCGGTGGAAACAAGATAATCAAGCCTCTGGCGCGCAATATCCGAGATTGGCCGGTGAGCCATCGCCACCAACGTTGACTGCTTCTCCCCGCGTCCGATACGTCCCCGAAGCTGATGCAACTGAGCGAGCCCAAACCGCTCGGCATGTTCAATCACCATGATCGTTGCGTTCGGGTTGTCGATCCCAACTTCGATAACAACCGTAGCCATCAGGATATCAAGTTCCCCCTCTCGGAACTGCCGCAGGATTTCATCACGCTCGGCTGACTTGACACGACCGTGTACCATCCCCACCCGACAGTCGGCAAAAACGCCGCCGGACAACTCCTTGTAGGCATCTTCGACATTCTCAAGTTCTATCTGCTCGGACTTCTCGATCAACGGATAAATGATATATGCCTGACCACCTTTGCGCACTTCATCAACGACAAATCGGTTGACCTTATCCCGGAGATCATCGGTACGCCAGACGGTGCGAATCGGTTTTCTCCCCGGCGGCAGCGTATCAATCGTAGAGATTTTCAGATCACCATACAGCGTCAGGGTAAGAGTTCGCGGGATCGGAGTCGCTGTCATTACGAGCAAATCAGGGTTGTCGCCCTTAGTGTATAGTTTTGTGCGTTGCTCCACGCCGAAGCGATGCTGCTCGTCGATAATTACCAATCCGAGTTTTGCAAATGCAACATAGTCGTAGATCAGAGCATGTGTCCCGAAAACAATATCGATCTCACCGTCCGCGCACTGTGCGGCGAGCTTCTTTTTCTGAGCCGCCTTGAGACTCGCTGTCAGCAAACCACAACTGATACCTACTTCGTTAAGACGTTCGCTCCAATTGCGGTAGTGCTGCTCGGCCAGTATTTCGGTCGGCGCCATAAAAGCGGTCTGCAGATTATTCTCGGCCAGATAAGCGGCGGTGAGAATAGCCACCACCGTCTTGCCGCAGCCAACATCACCCTGCAACATGCGTGACATAGGTTCGGGCCGTTGCAGGTCGGCAAGTATCTCCTTGATCGATTTCTTCTGGCCGGAGGTGAGATCAAATGACAAACCTTCTCTGAGACGTGTCAGCTTCTCCCCCGGATCGCTGTACGAATGCGCCTTGATGGTCGCTTCTTTCTCGCTCCGGTTTCGGAATACCATAAACTGGAAACCGAGGAGTTCATCAAAAGCCATCCGTCGCCGTCCCAGCTCAACCTGTTCACGACTTTCCGGATAATGAACCGCCTTGACAGCATCATGGAGCGGCATTAACTGCCGAGCCTTGCACTCTGTAGCCGGTAGTGGGTCGGAGATCGTTTCTTTGAGATTCTCAAAGATGAACGAGGTCACCCGCCGAATCCCCTTGCTGTTCAGACCAACTTTGTTAAGCTCGGCTGTCTGTGGATAAACCGGAATGATCCGACCAGCGTGAATCATGGTGCCACTGTCGTCTTCGAGTCGTTCCAGATCGGGGTGAATCATCTGCAAACCCTGAAACGATGTCACCACTCCGGTCGCAGCGAATATCTGACCCTTCTTGAACAACCGTTCCCAGTACCGCACCCCCCGGAACCAGAGCAGCGCGATAGAGCCGGTGCCATCGTCCAAGAGAACTTCGTAACGACGATGCTTCCCGTGCAGGACGCCATGCGCCTTGACCTGCCCGATAATAGTAGCGCTTTGATCGACCTTGAGTTCGCCAATCGAGACAACACTGGTACGATCAAGATAATGGCGCGGGAAATAGCGCAGCATATCCGAGACAGTTTCCAGACCGCTTTTTGCCAGCACTTCGGCCTTGCGCGGGCCGACACCCTTAACGAACTGCAGTGGTGAGTCAAGTTTCACATACTATGTGTGGTCGATTTAATTGAAAAAGTCAATCACAAAGGCACTGTGCGTTCGCTGCTGACTGGGGGTGATGATCGGTACTTTACAAATTGGGTCCTGTTGCTTATTGTGAGTACGGAAGCGGATGTCGTCTGGTGGCGATCCCGGCCTTCAAAGCCGTGAGGGGGGCAATCGCATTGTCCCCGGTGGGTTCGATTCCCACCCCTTCCGCTGAGACATGTCTCTTTTAGGTGCCTGCGGCACTTTCGATGCTGGTTCAACTTGGATGATCACCCGCTGCAGGTCCTAAGGAGCAACCGATAACCGGAGGATAATATTATGAAAACGTTCGTACTAATGACGCGACTGACACCCGATGTCGCCGCACGGATGAAGGACCGGGCCAAAATCGGTCAGGCCTGGATGGATGAAGTCAAGAGCAAGTGTCCGGATGTCAAATTCCTGGCTCATTATGGTCTGTTAGGCGCCTATGATTTTATGGATATTTTCGAGGCGCCGGATGAAGAGGTTGCAGCGAAAGTATCGATGATCAGTCGGGCCAATGGCGCGGTGGTTGCCGAAAGCTGGACCGCCATTCCTTACAAACGGATAGTCGAACTGGCACAGGAGATTTAGGGGGGCATCTGCCCCCTACCCCACCTTCGGCTCCGGGTCGACATGGATGATCACCCGGGTAACATCGGGGAAATCTTCAAGCAATGCCCGTTTGGCCGTTTTGGCGATGTCGTGACCTTCTCGCACTGTCTGGTCGGGATCGACTACAATATGTAGCTCCACGAATATCTGTGAGCCGGAATATCGCGCCCGCAAATCGTGCACCTGTCGGATACCATCGACCTTGCGGACACAATTGATTAATTGCTGCAAGACTATTTCGTCGGGTGCGGTATCAGAGAGTTCGCGGAGAGCCGCCCAGACGAGACTCACACCGACCCGCATAATGAAAAATGTCACCACCACTGCGGCGTATGAATCCGCCATAGCCCAGTCCGGATTGATATGGGCCACACCGACACCAATCAAGACGGCAACCGAACTGATAGCATCGGTACGATGATGCCAGGCGTTGCCGATCAGCACCATTGAGCGAAGTTTCTTGCCGATCGCCAGCGTGTACCAGTACAGCACTTCTTTGAGAACAACACTGACCGCTGCCGCGTAGATGGCAAACAAACCGGGGCTTGAGGGTTGCTGTGTCAGGATTGCGGAGAACGCATTGTAGATAATGCCGAGTGCGACAAGTATCAGAAGCAGGCCGACAATCATGCTTGAGATTGTTTCGATGCGGGCGTGACCATAAGGATGGTCGGCGTCCTCTGATTTGCGTCCCCACTTCAAGCCGACCAGGACGACGAAGTCACCAAATAGATCGGACGCGGAATGGATACCGTCGGCGATCAAGGCTTGGCTTCGCGCCGTTAGTCCCACCCAGAGCTTAAAGACAATCAGAAAAAGATTGACTGCCGCCCCGATCCAGGTCACGCGAAGACCGGAGGCAATATTAGCATCAGCCGAATTAGCGTTGGTCGGTTTCTCTATGAAATCAGGCACGTTCATAACAACACAGATATCGGTTTACAGACAGGACTCCTGAAGGTTGTCCCAAAAGTTAACTCTGGCCATTTCAACCCTACCGCAAATTAAAAGCATTACTTGCCATCTCCGTGTAGCGGCAGACATACTCAGAACAAGCCTCGCCTGCCCGCCTGCGGGTTAGATCGAGCGACCGGGCAACGAGAGTGGGTCGTCGATACGAATTTGCTCCTTAACCGTGTAAGCTTCGGCATAGTTCACACCAATCAACTGCCCCAACTGGTGAGCGCGAGTGTGCATCAGATCATAAATTGTCACGCCGGGTTGAAAGATATTCTTACCTCCGCTTTCGACCATGTCATATACGTTGAGCGTTGACTTAACGAGGTCCTTGACCTTGCCACTTCTCGTTTTCCCGAATTGCGACTGGTATGCTGCCACGGCCCGGCACTTTTTTTCAAACTGATCGGAGATGTCGACAAGGAACGAGTAGTCGGTGTTTCTGAAATACGAAACATAAAGGATACGACGAGGACGAAACGGTTCGCCTTCAAGGTCAGCCTTTTTCAGCCCGGCCAGGAAACAAGCATCGTAACCAAGGCGACTGCAGGCCAGATGGTCGGGGTGGCGTTGCTCCCAATGCGGCAAAATAACCATCTCCGGCTGCGTGGCACGGATTGCCTGAGCAATAGCCAGTTTGTTAGCTTGATTGATCTCGACTGCAGAGTCGGGCAGGCCGACATTTTCACGAGAGGTTAGTCCAATCACACCGGCAGCTTCGGCGGCTTCGGCCAATCGTGTTTCCTTATCACCATACGTTCCCATCTCACCGCGAGTCAGGTCAAGCACACCCACCTTCCGGCCCATCTCAACCATCTTGATGAGAAACCCGCCGCAGGTAATCTCGATATCATCCGGATGAGCCGCGATAGCCAAAACATCCAGAGTCTCAGTCTCAGCCACCGAGCACCTCCTCGTAGTACTGTTCATACTGAGAAACTATTTTTTCAGAGACGAACCGTTTCCTGACCAGCTCAAAAGCGTTTTTCTTGAATTGCACCAGGCGATCAGGATCGTTCAACAGCGACAGCGCGGCACGAGCCATCGACGAAGTCTCCCCGACCGGCAGTAGAAAACCGTTCTGGAAATCATCGATCACCTCCACTAAACCGGTCCCCGCCGTCCCAATCACCGGCACGCCACAAGCCAACGCCTCAAGGGCAGCCAGACCAAACGACTCTTCTTCCGAAGGCAACAGAAACAGATCGGCGCACGGCAGAATCACCTCGACCCGACTCTGGTTACCGAGAAAAATGACGCGATCATTCAACCCCTTCTTGCTGATCTGACGTCGGGCCAGAATTGTGTCGGGACCTTCCCCGATAAGAAGTAGTTTCGACGGCACCTCGCGTGCGATCCGTTCAAAGATATCAATAACATCTATCGTCCGTTTGACCGGTCGGAAATTTGAAACATGAGCTATTAAAAACTCACCGTCCTGCACAAACTCCTTGCGGCAACACTGGGTACCGTGCGGTTGGAATCGTTTTTCATCGAAGAAATTATGAATGACTCGTATCGGCTGTTCCAGTTTGAACATTTCCGTTGTTTCATCGGCGAGGTATTTGGAGACAGCGGTGACACCGTCGGAAGCCATGATCGAAAAGCGCGTGATATCGTAGAACGATGGATCACTACCAACAAGCGTGATATCGGTACCGTGAAGAGTCGTGATGATTTTTGGGTTCTTACCGTTACCTTCTGCCAATAGCTGACGCGCCAGATAAGCACAGATGGCATGCGGAACAGCGTAGTGGACATGTAAAACATCCAGCTTGAAATTGCGTGCAACCTCGGCCATTTTCGCCGCCAGCGTCAACGTATAGGGTGGAAATTTGAACAGCGGATAGGCTGTTGTCTCCACTCCATGGTACATCAGATTTGCCTGATACGTATCAAGGCGAAACGGCAATGCGTACGAGACAAAATGAACTTCGTGCCCGCGTGCTGCCAGTTGCTGACCAAGCTCCGTGGCGACGACACCCGAACCACCCGCAACCGGATAACATGTAATACCAATAACCATCTAGCTCGTCATCTCCGAAAGATGAATGATCTGATGCACCTGCTGACAACAGTCAAGTCGGTCATGCACGAAGCCAATCAGATCGGGTCCGTACCGGGACAAAAACAGGGTAATGTTATATGTCCGCTCCTGCAAGCCTCGATTCGGAAAAAGCGCATTCTGCAAACGGTATATCCGGTCGCGCGTTTCCTGTGATTTCTTCTTGTGTGAGGAGAACAATTTGCCCTCAAACGCCTTTAGCTGATAGTCAATTTTCCCCTGCGTCTGCTCGGCGAAACCTTTCAGGGACGGATCAAATTCCAACGATTGATCAGCAAGCTCGGCGAACTGTTGCTCAACGCTCCTGCGAAGTGACTTGACATCCGACTCCAGATCGGCCGGGAATGATTTCGCTAACACACTGTTGATCATTTGTTCGATGTCGCCAGTCAGGTCATCGAAAGTAATGCCGAGACTGCCAATCAATTTCTCCAGACGCATTTCCAACAACGTCGCAGTGACACGAGCAATCTGCACCGGTGGGAATAGATCGACAGCCTTAAAAATGGCGTTGCCCTGAGCCAGATAGGCAATCTCCGAGGGACCACCCGCCTGGGCCAAAGTTTGGAACAGAAACGACTGGAGAAGCTGGCGCGTGAAGACATCAGGCGAAAAACGTTCTGGGTATTTATCAATCAGCGCTATCAGTTCCGACTCGGAGAATCTCTCGTCTCCGGCGATAAAGGAGTCACCATAGCGGGTGATCGGTCGACGGCCACCATTGTTGTAAAACAGATAGACGGCGTCTTCACTTTTCTCCACCTGCAGATGATAGCCTGCGGTTACAATCTCGCGATTGGCGCCAGACAAACGCTCGCTAATGTCGTCTCGCTTTTTGACAATCGTTTTGAACAACGGCGCAACCAGCGTCTTGGTCTCGGTATCATCAGGATTGAACAAGACCAGCCCATACCGCCCCAACAGGTGCGTCATCATCTTGCCGAACGCTGAGGCC
>DAOWIM010000197.1 GCA_030640905.1 bacterium | reverse complement strand
CTGGTGCTAATCGTTCTCTATTTTGTCTGGCGCCAGTTGGCGGCCAACTGGGACGAAGTTGCGCACTACGATTGGGTGATCAACTACTGGCTGTTACTTCTCTCCATCGTTCTACACCTGGTAACGTTTGTGCTTTTTTCTTCGGTCTGGTGTTCCTTGATTTCAGGGTTTGGTTATAGCGTTTCTCTTCGTCATGGATTCATGGTACAGTATATCACTAACCTCGGAAGATATATTCCGGGGAAGATCTGGCCGGTCTTTGGGATGCTTTACCTGGCGAAAAAAATTGGTGTCAGGGAAGAAGCGGCGGTAACGTCGTGGGTAATTGCCCAGGTCTTTGCCATCCCGGCGGCGTTTCTCGCCGGGCTTGCATGTTTGCTTCTTCTACCGGAGACTGCTGCTTTTGAAACCGGCTCATTTGTCGGTCTCGGAGTCTATTTGGTGGCGGGTTCATCTCTCGTATTGTCATTGCTTCTCCTGTTCGTGCCCAACAGGATGTTCTATCTATTCAATATCGTACTAAAATTCCTGAAGCGATCGCCGGTGACTTTCCAGTTGTCGATTGCTACAGCTTTCAAGGTCTATTTTGGATATTTCATCTGCTGGCTTTGTTACGGCCTCTCGTTCTGGGTCTTTCTGCAATCGATCGCATCCGGCTCCGACATACCGCTGATTCCATCGATGGGCGCATTCATTATTGCCTATCAGGTTGGGTATCTGGCGATGTTTAGTCCCGGTGGGTTGGGCGTCCGAGAATTGGTGCTATCTACTCTGCTGATGCCCTATCTCGGCCCGCTGGCGGCTGGAGTAGCTGTGGCAGCACGTATCTGGAACATCCTCGCCGAGATAATGGCATTCTTCACAGCCTGGCGAATCAAATCATCGATCAAAGATTGACGGGCTAAGTGTACAGACACTCTGGCTCAATGGCTCTTTATCAACGAGTCGTATGCAGGACCGCTATAGGATCACACTGGGTGCATCTGTCCACATAACCCCAATGGTACCGTCACACCGGATGGCAAGAGGAGTTGAGCCAGCCAGCATCATGTCCAACATTACGTTACGCTGCCGATATCTTGATTACCCGGTTGCGGAACTCGCCTCGTAAGGCCCATTGTAACTCATCGCACAACAATAACTTATAAGCTTTTATGGGAACTCTGAATCTTTTACCAATTATGCCGTATAATGAAAAAGGAACTTGACCGACTGGTCGGTATTGATTAGGATATGAGATATGACGCCGAGAATAGTTGATAAAGAAGCCAAACGAAAGCAGATTCTCGAAGCTGCCCTCAGCGTATTCGCTCGAAAAGGAATCCACGATTTCAGAATGATTGAGATTGCCAAAGCGGCCAATGTGGGTAAAGGAACACTGTACGAGTATTTCCCTTCCAAAGATGAATTGATAGTCGGCTGCTTCTCTCTCTTCATGTCCAGATTCAACCATCACGTTACGAACCAATTGTCTGGTGTTACTGATCCCGTTGAGAAGATCAAGAAGCTAATCTCGGCTACATTCGAATTCTATCTGACGGACAGAGCACTGTTCGACACGATTTTTGATTTCTACGCCGCCGGCATCCCTCATCGTGACGGTAAATCGCTATTAACCGAATTAACGCCAATGTACACTGATATGATTGAATGGGTCAGCGTTGTTATTGATGACGGCGTGTCACAAGGACTCTTCAGACCAACTGATAGCAAAGTGGCTGCTTCTTCGATCCTGGCGCTGCTGGATGGGCTCTTCTTCCAACTGGCCTTAGGCGTGATAAGCGTAGACTCAGTCGACTACGCCAATAGAATCAGCAGTAATCTGCTGAACGGTTTTCTGGACCGTACGAATGTAAACCCGTGATAAACAGGAGTCTGTCATGCGATTGAGAATCAAGACTTTGATAGTGGCGGTATCCGTTTTATATCTCGCCTTGTCACCGACCCTGGTCATTGCCGAACCCGACCCGGATGTAGAGCAATTGATCAAAAAAGCCGATCAGCTCTATCGGTCCTCTACCAGCTATACCGAGATTGAGATGGAAATCGTCACTCCCCACTGGCAGCGAACCCTGGCGATGTACGGTTGGAGCGAAGGGATGGACAGAACCTTCCTCCGCATTACCGCTCCTCGCAAAGAGAAAGGTGTAGCCACATTGCGTGTGGATAATGAGATGTGGAACTATCTACCCAAGACTAACAAGATCATGAAAATCCCACCATCAATGATGATGGGTTCGTGGATGGGTTCGGATTTTACTAATGATGATCTTGTCAAGGAGTCATCGCTCTTTGAGGACTATACTTTTGAACTGATCCGTCCTGATAGCGCGATTGATAGTCTGCTCTATATCAACTGCATTCCCCGCGAGGACCTGGCTGTGGTCTGGGGCAACATTGTTATTATCCTCAGGGAATCCGATCACCTACCGGTCAGGCAGGAGTACTATGATGAAAAAGGCAGGTTGATGCGTGTGATGAGCTACTCGAACATCAGAGAACTCGGTGGAAGAATGATCCCATCGGTACTGGAAATGGTACCCCAGACCAAAGAAGGACACAGGACAGTTATCAGGTATTTGAAAGCTGAATTCAATGCTGAACTAAGCGAGGACACTTTTACCTTGCGTAATCTTCGGTCGCGTGATTGAGGTGATTCTGAGATGATGACATTCAAGATGGCATATCGCAATGTTTTGCGGCAGAGGCGGCGAACCCTTCTGACTGTCATGACTATGTTGGGCGGCTTCACGCTGGCCTCTATCTCGATTGCCTGGTCGGATGGTAACTATAACTTTGTAATTGATCTGTTTACCCGGACCCAGTTGGGACATATCCAGATACATAGCCAGGGTTACCTGGACAAACCCACCCTCTACAACACGATTACCGACTATGAAATGCTTGGTCGCACGATCAACAACTATAGAGGTGTGGTTTCGTGGACACCGCGTCTGTTTGCGGCCGGGCTGGCGTCAGTTGGCCATAAGAGCACGGCTGTGCGAATCACAGGGATCGACCCGGTCAGAGAGACCGAGACAACACGCTTCGATAAGAAGATCATCGAAGGTCGAATGTTTGGCGAAACAGGCACGCCTGAGGTCATCCTGGGAAAAGGACTGGCCTTGACGCTAAAGGCCGAACTCGGCAACGAATTGGTCATTGTTTCGCAGGGGGCAGATGGATCGATTGCCAATGACCTGTACAATGTGGTTGGCGTTTTGGAATCCGGTGATCCACTAAGCGACCAAACCTCTCTTTATTTGCGACTCAGTGACGCCCAGGATCTGATGGTGCTGTATGGCCAGGCGCATGAAATGGCCATAGTAATTGAGGATTTGGATGATGTCGAAGAGATCACTGTTGGTCTAACCGAAGCAATCAATCGACCAGGGCTGACAGTGGAACCCTGGCAGGAATTTGCCCGATCATTTTACAACGCTATGCAAGCAGACCGGCAGGGCATGTGGATCATGCTCTTCATAATCGTTCTGATTGTCAGTGTCGGAGTTCTGAACACGGTCCTAATGACCGTGCTTGAGAGAACCCGTGAATACGGTGTTCTCCGGGCAATTGGCGTCCGGCCACTGCAGATCACACGTATGATTACCTACGAAGTTACTGTCATGGCAACAGTTTCGATTGTAATTGGATTCATACTCAGTCTTGGGATCAACTACTGGTTGTCATTGGAGGGGATTTCATTTGGCACATTTACTTACGGTGGAGTTGAGTTTTCGGAGATGTATAGTGAGATCAATGCCAGAAGTTATATTATTCCGGCAATCACCGTAATAACATCGGCTGTTCTGGTAAGTCTGTTCCCTGCGATCAAGGCGGCCCGAACTGTACCGGCCAAAGCGATGCGAACTCATTGAGGATATAACGATGACTGGTATATATGCAAAACTGGCCTGGCGGAATGTTCTCCGCAACAAGCGCCGGACTCTTATAGCCGGCGCCGCTATTGGGATCGGTCTGGCGGCGCTCATCTATGTCGATGCTCTGATGCTCGGCATGGAAGCTAATATGATAGATTCAGCTACGTCGTCGTTCATGGGCGAAGGTCAGATACATCACGAACAATACCGCGAAGCATTCGATGTCGAGAAGACAATTCTTCACCTCTCTGAAGTTACCGCCCGCCTCGATACGGCCGAGGTTGTTGAACACTATACTAAACGAACCATGTCTTTCGGTATGCTTGGGTCGCCATCGAATGCCGGAGCCGTGCAAATGATTGGCGTGAGCCCGGCTACCGAGCGGTACCTGTCCGAAATCGATGAAGTGATTGTTGAAGGTGCCTATTTCGAGGGGGATAATGCCCACGACATTCTGATCGGCAGAAAACTGGCTGAACTTCTTGAAGTCGAGTTGGGCGATCGCGTTGTCCTCACCACCGCCCAGGCCCATACCGGTGATTTGGCCCAGGAGATGTTTCGCATATCGGGCATCTTTTATTTCAATATCCGCCAGATGGATCACTACTTCGCCTTCGTACGCATTGATCGGGCCCAACAGATGCTCGGTCTGCCGGGAGAAGTGCATCAGATTGCTCTTAAGTTCTCCGATGATAAGATTGGGCGGAACGCAGAGCATCCATTCTGGAGCAGGCACGCCAGAGATGGCAACGAGGCTGTTGGCTGGGCTCTCCTGATGCCGCAACTTGAAAAGGTGTTTGACATAGCGGAGGTCTCTAAATGGATAGTCGGTCTTATTCTCTTTGCCGTCGTAGCCCTGGTTATAGTAAACAGTCTTTTCATGTCGCTGTACGAACGAATGTTTGAATTCGGTGTATTACGAGCAGTCGGCACCCGACCGGTGGCGATGGGACGATTGGTGGTGCTCGAAGCCGCGGCATTGGCCGCTATTTCAATCGTGCTGGGAATGCTCCTGGGCCTGCTTCTGCTGTATATAGTATCTCAAACTGGAATTGATTACGGCGGCATCGAGTACGAGGGAGTTACCTTCAGAAAACTACTCTATCCTGAGGTAGAGATCAGACAATTTGTAGTGTACCCTATTTACGCATTTCTGTTCACCTTGCTGATTGCGTTGTACCCGGCCACCTATGCGGCGAGATTAACCCCGGCCAAGGCAATGAGAAAATCATTTTAGGAGACGCTATCATGCCATCCGACAAAAACAAAGATATTATCGTCACTAAGAATATTACCAAGACATACTCCGACAACGGTATTCCGGTACACGCCGTCAGAGGTGTCGACCTGACTATAAGGAACGGTGAATTCACTGCCGTCGTCGGTCCATCAGGATCCGGTAAAACGACGTTTCTTAACATTATCTCCGGCCTGGACACGGTCACAGACGGTAAAGTCTGGCTTGATGGCAAACTGCTTTCTGAAATGAGTGGTCGCGAGTTGTCGGATTTCCGCCGTGACAGTATCGGCTTCATTTTTCAGGCGTACAATCTGATCCCGGTGTTGTCGGTTGAGGAGAATGTCGAGTATATCATGCTCCTTCAGGGCGTGCCAGAGAAGGAACGTCATGAACGCGTAATGAAAATGCTGCAACTGCTGAATATGGAGGGCTTCGCAGATCGCCTGCCACCAAAGCTTTCCGGTGGACAACAGCAACGAGTCGCCATCGCACGGGCCATGGTAGCCGAGCCGCTATTGGTGCTTGCCGATGAACCGACGGCCAACCTCGACTCCAGGACCGGTGGGGAGCTGCTTGACCTGATGCGCGAGTTGAATCAATCTACTGGCATGACCTTCGTATTCTCAACCCATGACCAGATGATTATGGGACGAGCAACCCGACTGGTCACGCTTAAGGACGGTCGTATAGCAAGCGACGAACGACGGGATTGATAAGGCGGTTAACATGATATCTATGCAAAGACGCATAATGACGTCGGTGATTTTGCTCCTGGCTGTGCTGGCACCGCCGGGGTTCTGCTCTGACCGTTTTTCCGTCGATGGCTACTATAAGAGTTTCTTTGTCGTCTACGAATTACCTTCCATAAGTATCACCGGAATGAGCCTTGACCTACCACCCTTAGGCAGTGTCTCCAGCCGGTTGCGTCTCAATTGCCGATGGAAACTGCAGCGGAACATCTCGTTTGCACTCTCGTACGATCTGGCGCCGCGAGTACAGGACCCTATCCTTTTCGACAATCCGGCCGATGTGGCGTTCATCAACCCACTCAGTTATCGATTTGATGACCTGGATTCAAGACTCTATCCGTCGATGGACAATGAGGTATCCTCCTTCGCCATTTTTCAGAATCTCGACCGGGCGTTCCTGGAGATTCGCACAAGTAAAGCCGACTTCTTTATTGGTAGGCAGGCAATCGCTTTTGGCTCGGCGAGGGCGATCAATCCAACCGACATTCTTACTCCTTACTTATTTGAAACTCTTGACACCGAGGATAGGACGGGGATAGATGCCTTTAGGGTAAGAGTGCCGCTCGGTTTTATGGGTGAGGTCGATGCTGGATACGTGTTTGGAGATAACTTCAAGTTCGAGCAGAGTGCGATGTTTCTTCGAACCAGGTTTCATGTCGCTCGTAGCGATCTGTCACTATTGGCGGTTGGCTTTCGTGAAAATCTAATGATTGGTCTGGACATCACTCGCTCCGTCGGGGGAGCCGGAGTCTGGTTGGAAGGCGCCCACACATTCTCTGGTGCTCTCAAGAGCGACAGATCCGCGGACGCCTGTGATTATTTTCGGGGTACCCTCGGATGCGACTACTCATTGGGCAATAACACCTATGGGTTTGTCGAGTATCATTTCAATCAGGCTGGCG
>DAOWIM010000033.1 GCA_030640905.1 bacterium | reverse complement strand
GTATCAACGCAAGAGCCATCGCCGTGTCTCCGGGTGACCGTTTCAGAGCGGCTGGCCGTTCCCGATTTTCCCACCCGAGGTCCGGGCTGGGATTGGTCAGATCAAGCAGCAACGGCAACATGTTCGCCCGGTCAGTATGTTTGCATCCGAGATAGTTTTTCTCCACTGCCACCGGGTCAATATCAAAGGCGATTGTTGGTATTCCCATCTCAGCGGCGATCATACTGTAGATGCCGGTATTAGCTCCGAGGTCCCAGACGTTCGCGGGAGAAATCTGCTCCAAGTATGCCTTAACCAACTCCCCTTTGTGACCTGCTGCTGAGGATGAGTAATTGGTCTGATCGTAGTAGTCGCCCCAGGTAGTCGTAACCTCTCTCCATTTCAGTTTCTTTACGATGGACTTGAGGTTATCGATGATTCCCAGTAACGACTGTTTGCTCATCTTGCGTTGGACTGATTTGATCTTGCGATCCGCATAACGACTCTGACTCTTGGCGTGTAAATGAATATGCGTGAGAATTGAGAAAGAAAACTTCGTCTTTGCAGGCAGGAGCTTTGAAGCCAGATCAAGGGGGATACCATCGATATAAACACGCAGCAGTTGGCTAAGGCGAACATCGGTGCGACTCATCAGAGCCAGTGGCGCCAGGAAGTGCTGGCAGAATTGCTTGTACGCCACCCAGGGGGAACCTTCGCGGTACGTTTCAAACGATAGCGTGTCAATCATGACCGGACGATTCCCGATGAACTGGATGTTGTAAGCGCTGGCATCTTTTAATGACATGCCATGCTTCAGCGCGATTTTCTGCATTCTGAGAGTTGTCAGGGCGGCATCTTTAAGCTGGCTGAACGACCACTCGTATGGATAGGAGACAAACGGAACTTGTTCCGGTCGGATGATTTTGTAAGCGAGTTCGGATTGGCCGGAGTCAATCTCTACCTCGTCATGCGACACCAGCAGTTTCTTGTCGATCAGCTTTTGATACAATCCCGATGAGATCAGCAGATCAAAATCGTTCTGGTACGATTTATTTACCTGACGGTAGACCGTCCCCTCACGAGTGAAGATAAATCCGCTGGGGTCGCGAAAGGAACCGGGGTTAATCGTTGTCTTCTTGGTCGGGTCCGGCATTGCGGTTCTTGGAAAATAGATTGAGGAAAAAGTACTTTACGTTACTCCAGAATATCTTAACAGCGAGAGCGGCTCCCAGAAGTGCCGCCAACAGTAGCTGGAATATATAGCTGCCGGTGGCTGGGTCGAGATAGGCGTTAGCGTCCTGGTATGATAGCAGCAGGATCAGTCCGGAAAGCAGAGTTATGGTTGTCAGTTTCTTAATAGGTCCCAAGAGTACCTCCTGTAGTGCAAATGGCGATCGGTTCAATGCGTTATAGACTGAAAAAATAGCACAAAACCGCAGATTTTCAAGCGGTTTCTGGACCAATGGCCCTCTTAGGGATGTAGCACCTATCACAGGACTTTCAGGAAAATGCGATCAAAGCAGCCGCAAATGCCCAATTGAGTAGGTCTCATCGCCTCCCTCGGGAGTAATCAGGATGTTGTTGTAGCCTCCCTGTACGGCCTCAGCAGGGACCGGTACAGTGCTAACTTGCAGGCCGCCTCTAACGAACTCGGGGTCCACTCTCGCTGTTCCGAGCTCCGTACTATCAAGGCGGAAATGCAGGATATATCGATCATTTGAATCGACGCTAACTTCGACCTGACGTGCGTGATAAGTTGAATCCATCTCGACGAGCAGGCCCGGACTGCGCACAACCATACATCCCGGTGACAGATACGGAGTGCCGGGACGACGCGGTCTCCTGAAATTCGTAAAGGCAATTTTCCGAGGCTGATATATATACTCTTCAAGTAGGTAATCATAAGCGCCGGTGTTGAATTTCCATATCTCAATGAATCGCTTCGTACTTAATATATCGCTATGAATTAGTACAGAGAGTTTGTCATAATACTCAGCGAGTGACGGGTCCTCAATGAGGTTGTTTTCTGATTCCAGGGTAGCAAGATATCCGTCAGGGATTACTCGCCTGAAATGACCAATACGCCATTTTTTCGGAGTGAAGACCGGCAATCTCGACAAAAGAGGATCTGTTAGAGCATGCGCATCGACAACATGGATTTTCGGGCCTGCCAGACAGCTATAGAAACCGATTCCAGCACGTACCAGCACGGTGTCTCCCCATTCTCTGGCTCGGAGACCTTCTCTAATCCATTTATGATTCGGCACAGTCGTGCTGTCGGATTGGACCAGCAAACCTGTGAATTGGTAATAACCGGCGCGCTCATCTCCGATGCCCTTTACCCAGAATTTGATTTCCTCCCCCGTGCCGAAATCCGAACCAACTCTAACCGGACTGAAAGGCCATCCGAGGGCAAGGATTAGACAGGTCGTAGCTATCATTGTTCCTGATGACAAGGATAATGTGAACCGATGCCGCGACAGAATTGCCACTGCTACAATAAGAGGTGCTGACAGGAAACGCCCGACCATGAAATCACCACCTATCGGCACGATGTAGCATGAGTACAATAGGAGACCGAGAGCTACCATTGCCAGGTGCCGCGAACGAGAAAGCAAGCCATAGAGACAACCGGATGATATAACGATCACTGTGAAGGGTGAGTTTAGAAAACCCGCTTTCCAGTATCGAAAACCCTGGATGATGAGGTCGTATCGTTCTATACCCGCCTTTAGTTTAGCATAGGCGGTATTGGGAAAAGGAACACCGTAGTAGATTATCGAAAATGTCAGCCACGCAGCAAGAGGGATGAATCCCAACAAGAGTGACAATAGAGTTCTACGGGACCGGTGAGTGATCAGATAAAACGATAGTGCCGGCATGTAGAAGAGTATGGTGTCAAGGCGATTGACCATTGCTAACGCTGCCAATAGAGCAAGGGTGAGTGCTTTTTTGTCCAATCTATTTGTGAATCGGGCCCACTCAAACTTGCGATCACTAAGGTAGGCGGCGAAGAAAGCAACTAGCAGGAAGTGTGAGAGTGGATTTTCGAGCCCCGAGGTCGAGTAGTCAATAAAGGCCTTGGACGCTATCAGGGCAAGAATGGCTAAGACTGCTGCCGTCGACGTCGAAGCAAGGCGGAATGTCAGCACTGCGGCGGACAGGAGGGTCAGCAAGATTGAAACCGTCAGGACAGAATAGTAAAACTCTCCAGAGAACAGATATGTTACGGTCATTAACAACACCCACAGCGGATGCGTAAAGCCCTGAACTCTTTCGGCAACGTTCCAGGTAAGTCCGTACCCATTGACAAAATTGTCGACGGTGCGAAAACTGATATAGGCATCATCGCTCACCCAAGCCGATCTTATCACTACAAGACAGAGAACAAAAGCAGCCGTACAGAAGATAGACCGTCTAATGAAAGTTGGAGATATTCGCATAATACTTTCCAATTTCATCTACCTTGCCAGATCGAGCACATTCTAGTTTACATCCTCTGGGGCAACCCTTGGGAGACCTTGACCATCATCCTGATCTATAGGGACACATATTCTTTCGGGTCGGATTCTCCAGCCCGTTACGGGCCAAAACACATCCGGGCTGGCAAAAACTGAATCGGCTTCTACATAGTGTTCTTTCCACATATCCTCAAACCACGTATGGTCGAGCACCAGAGCACCAAACCGCTGATCTTTCAAGGCAGCCTTGATTTCATTCTTGAGCTTCATCCGTGGCTCACCCTTGCTACGGTTCAGTACATCAGTAATTGCCATACGATTGGCGTGAGTCCTCTTACCGGCCAAAGTTGGAACGTGGCCGTGAAATGCAACCATGACCTCTCCGTCTATAGCGGCGATTTTATCCAGAAATGCATAGCCGGCACGACGGTCGGCATCGGAAGGAAGATGCTTCTGGGGATCATACCGCATCATACCGAATTGCCACAGGCAGGCCAACAATGCCACCGGCAACAATACTCGGCCCGCAACTCCTGCGTGTGACCGGATCGAGCCAATAGCTCCAAGTCCAAGGCCACACATCAGCGACAGGATCACATGCCCCGGTAAAAGGTTGTTGTAATATGATCCAGCATTTATCCACAACAGGAATGCCGCTCCCATCATTCCGACCAATAGGGCCACGTAGAAGAATCGTCGCTTCGCATAGTCTCTACTCCATCCATAGAAGATCAGGCATGTGATAGAAAGCAGAGAAGCTATCGGGAAAGGTTTCCAAACCAGGACCACCAGAAACGACCAGAGTCGCTCCATCAATCCGCCGGCATACGCGATATGCTGTCCCATAGAAAACACATAGAAGTAGAACCAACCATCGTATATCTTGTCGAGAATCAGTCCTCCACCGACAACTACAAGCGCTACCATGCATCCGAAAAGTACAGCCATCCGCCGGTCTGTCAGCAAGAACCAGATACCGACGGGTATCAGCACAAGAACGGCGACCTGCTTGGTCAGCACTGCCAGTGCTGAGAACAACCCCGCCATCGCTACCTCGCGCGGGGAATCGGAGAACCTCAATAAGTAGAGTCCGGCCAACAAGAGGAACAAGAACAACATATCAACGCGCCCGACATCAAACCAGGTACCACTCGCCGGGTAGGTCGCCGCAAAGAAACCGACCGAGACGAGACCATATTGCCAGCAGGACGTTTCCCTCTTGACGAACTTGTACAGAAGAACCATGCATCCCAGAGTAGAACAGAAGGAGACCAGTCGCAATGGCAGGAAACCGGATCCAAAAATGAGACCCAGAAGTGCAGAGATGTAGTAGTAGAAAGGACCGTATCGGAACGGAGTGAAGTCCAATGACGGTTCACAGTACAGAGTCTTGCCGGATAGCAGCCGAGCCACATGGTCAACGGTGGCTCCCTCCATCCACTCAAGCTCGAACGGATACTGGATTCGCACAACGGCAAGAACTACGAATGTTAGAACAAATAGACTGGCAACTACCGAAACTGCGTGTCGCAGGACAGTATGTAATATCTTTTCCAAGGATGATTCACAATCCATCTTTCCATTAACGCCATTACCCGAATCCATATCAAGTAATTCCTTGCCCGGTCCGTTCTGGTCTCTTGAAGGATCCACCGCAACAGGCAGATAGTTGGCAATCACCGGTCACATAATTGTGGACTCGCCACATTCAAATCATTAGTTTTTATTATGCATGAAACGCTTTGAATTGAAAACAACAGTACTGATTCCGGCGGCAGCTTTGAGCATCCTAATTGTCGCCGGTATCCGGTTGTTATTCTATTCTGTTCCAGGCAAAGCATTCACCGAAGAACTATTGATCTATGACTGTATCAGACTCGACTTCTGGGCTCTTCTCTTCTGGTTTGCTATGGTTACGATCTGGTGCTCCAAACTGCCTCAAAAGACAAAAGCGTGGCTGCTGGTCTCCGGCCTTTCAATCTATGGTCTGGTAACGGTCAGTCTGATTCTTGACGGCACACCGTTCAGTATTAATGCCTATTGGGGTGATCAGAAATTCCGTACCGCTATGGTAATGAGATACATGAATTCGCTCTGGACGGTTGACATGTACTACAAAGATTTGCCGACTTTCTATCCACCACTGTACTACTTCATACTGGCGATAGGGGCCAAGATCAGTTCGCTTGAGGCGTTCCGGATGCTTAAGATCGGCAGTCAATTGATCTATCTGGTGGGGCCGTTTGTGCTATATTTCATGTGGCGGAAACTTGTCACGCCGCTGCAGGCATTTCTGATTACGCTCTTTACATTTCTTTTCTGTTCAATCGGCAAGATACCGCCCCTCGTATCCCCGCATGCTTTCGTTGGCAACAGCCTGTTTATTCCGTGGTGGCTACACTATGTTGAAGGAGTTGGTCGCCGGAAAGTTGATTGGCGTCATATTGCGATTGGTGGCCTGATAGGGGGAGTAATATTTGTTACATACTATTTTGCCTTCTTCCTCGGTGGTCTGCTCATTGTTGTTCGCCTCGTGCCCAAAGGTAAACATGCCTTCTGGCGTTATGTAGGCCAGTTTGACTGGAAGGTTTCCGGTGGCGTGTTAGTAGGAGCAGCGGTTGTCAGCTCTGTCTATTGGCTACCATTGATGATATCCTCATTGACCAACGGTTACGATCCCGCTCAGCAACGATGGCATCACCTCGGCAGCACAGGAATCCTGTTTCTGTTTACAGCGGTCACGATTCCGGGGATTCTGTTTCTTTGCGGGATCGTCTGCTCTCTCAGACGACCGAAAGCGCCGATCAATCGCGCCCTGTTGCTTCTGACAGGGGCCACCTGTCTCTTCTACCTGCTGGGAACTTTTCTCGGCGGGATCAACAAGCCGGTCAATTTGGTCAAGGCGAATGAATTCGTGACATATCTGGCCGGGCCGTTTGTTGGATTGATGGTCGCCGGGTTGATGCGATGGAGTCAGCGGAGAGGGAAGCATCGATTTGTCATACCGGTTCTGATCGCAGTGTTGGTACCGGTTTTTCTACACAATTTCAATGCGGTAGCCAAGAAGAAGATGGTGCGCACCGCCCGAACTGCCAAAGTGCCATCATGGTATCGTGGGAAGGGGAAGATTGATCTGCCGGTAGGGTCTGTTGTTCTGACGGATCGCGAGGAACTGTTTGCATTTCTTCCGGCCTACGCATTCATTGCCAATAACGAACATTACTCGCATCCAGGATCGCGATTCAAACAACGTTTCGATTTTCTCAATCTCCTGCAGGATATTGACGACCCATTCCTCTTTCATCTGGCGCTGCGACATAATGCCTTTGATCCGATCGACTATTTCATCCCGCGCCTCAAGGATGGGGAGTTTGAGGTACTGGTCAGCCTCAGTAATTATCCCAACAAGCACTCCAGGCAATACTTAAGATTCGACACCACTCTTGTTGCAAGTTCAGACCTGTTTGCCAGAGAAAAGGGCGACCTGTACCGAGTTAAGGATGTATCTACATATCCTGTGCCTGGGGATGGATCAACTCTGACTCCAGAGGACGGTACCGATGATCACGCCTCACTCCGAGCGCTGGGCGAGTACCTGAACCCTTACGGAAAAGAAATGCTTGAGCGCTATTTGCTGGATTATCCGCGCGACAGCGAACACGAATAATCGGCGATTCACCCCCCAAAATTGCGGTTGCTTTTCCGGTTGCGGGCAGTATATTCTCCGGCGTGGTTGTCGATATCTTTGATGGATCGACAGCTACTAGTGCCGAAGTGGTGAAACTGGTAGACGCGCTGCGTTCAGGGCGCAGTTCTCGCAAGGGAGTGGGGGTTCGAGTCCCCCCTTCGGCACCAACACCAGCATAGCTGGTTTTGCTTATCTCCAACATTCACTCAAATCTGAACTCTCGACAATGGATAAATTAGGAGTTGTCTAAAACAAGCTCTGCCTGCCAGCAAAGCTGGTTTTGCTTATCTTCAACATTCACTCAAATCTGAACTCTCGACAATGGATAAATTAGGAGTTGTCTAAAACAGGCTCTGCCTGCCAGCAAAGCTGGTTATGCTTGTAATCACACAATTTCCAACCGGCAGTACCGAGGAACAATGCCTTTGCAGCCTGTGGGGTTTGCAGGCGTAGGGCAATGTTTGGGCCTAATTGCATCCAAACCGGTGGGATGCTCGGGTAATGCATTCCAAGATTACAGGTTGCTGGAATTATAATTGTTTGACATTGCTGTACTAGTTAGTGATAATAGCAGGATGAATGCACCCACGCAGGAAAGCCCCCACGTTTTTCACATACCGGTTATGGGCACCGGGTTCAGTATCGACACACCGTTGAAGGTGGCCAGGTATGGTATCTCCTCGGTGATTTCACTTGTTGACGATGTTCTCGTTGAGCAGATGAGGAAATTTCATTGCCTAAGACTCGGCCTGCAATACCTGGAAATACCTAACAGCGACGAAAACGCCCGGGCCAGCCGTATCACTGCCTATCTGAATCTCTTAGATCAACAGGTCCGTGAACAGGTCAGAACACTGCAGTCCTCGCCGTTTGAACCAGGAAGCGAGATTACCCGCTACTTTGAGATGCTTCCCGACTCGCCACTGAAGAAATCGTATTCCGATATGCTGGCAATAGCAGATTCAGCTGAAAAAACCAAACTGCAGGAAGGTTTGCGCCAGCGAGCAGTTCCGGGCAGTATTGATGTAAACATCATGACCAAGTTGGACCGAGGCTTTTATCGGAATGGAAAAAAACCACCGCCGGAATCTACCGATGCTTTGGCGGCACTGCGTGGATACGCACAAAGTTCGTTGTGTTCATCAATCGTCTTCTCTGCGGGGATCAACCCTCGCCTTTTTAGTTACCTTGCAAGATTTGAAGATTTCTTCCCGGATGACACAGGCTTTCTCCGCAAGAAAATAGTCCTGAAAGTGAGTGACTTCCGTTCCGCTATGGTCCAGGGCAAGTATCTGGCGAAGAGAGGGCTGTGGGTTTCCGAATACAGGATTGAATCCGGACTCAACTGTGGAGGCCATGCTTTCGCAACCGAGGGACTCCTGATGGGTCCAATACTCGAAGAGTTTGGGCGCAAGAGGACGGAAACGGTTGATAATTTCCACGGAGCTTACAACAAAGCGCTCGCCCGAATGGAACGTGCCCCCGTCCAGTCGCCACATGAGGTACGCATCACCATGCAAGGCGGAATAGGCACCGCCGAGGAAAACCGATTCCTCTTGGAGCACTACGGAGCCGATGGTACCGGTTGGGGAACACCCTTCATGTTAGTGCCGGAGGTGATAAATGTTGACGATGCGCACCTGGAGAAACTCTCGGTGGCTGGTGACAGCGATGTCTACTTGAGCGACCGTTCACCTCTCGGTGTTCCTTTTTGGTGCCTGCGCACTTCGGCAAGCGAAGAAGCACGCCGTCAACGGATAGCTGCCGACAAGCCCGGCAGCCCGTGCCCAAAGGGCTACGCTGCATCAAACACTGAATTCACTGATCTTCCCATCTGTACTGCTTCGCGTACCTATCAGAAGCGTAAGCTTGAGCAAATCGCGGAGAGCGACCTTACACCACAGCAGGTTGACAACGCCAGAAAAAGCGCTATGGCCAAGTCCTGCATTTGCCACGATCTGGCCGGCAACGCCACCGTGAAGCACGGCATTGATATGGGTGCGTACCCGGCTGTTTGCTGTGGTCCCGGCATTGTGAACTTTGCCCGGACAGCTTCTTTGGAGGAGATGGTTGGTCATATCTACGGCCGTCTATCTCTGCTGACCGATTCTTACCGTCCACACATGTTCATCCGGGAGTTGTCGCTCAATGTTGATAGTTTCCGTAAAGAACTCCAGAAGGCTTCGGAAGGGTTGTTAGACAAGACTGCCAAGTACTTCCAGGATTTCAAATGCAATCTGATTGCCGGCATTGAGTACTATCAGAGTCTTGCCGAACAATTCAGCGCCGAACAGAGGGAACGGTTTTTACAGGAACTCGATGCCCTGTTTGAGGAGGTTGAGAAAGTTCTCCCAGAATCGGCGACCGGAATAGTCCCTGGAGTTGTTTCTTAACAAGCCTGCAAACGAACTCTTTCCAGCCATCACCAATCTTCCGTGAACAGAAAACAGCCCAAATCTCTACTTATAAATTGTCTACTTGATAGGGAAGCTTACGCTGTTTGCTCGTGGATTTTGAGTTGCGAAAGATAGCAATTATAGGTATATTATCTTAATATGGAAACAATCACTTATGACAGTTACCCCTATGTACTAATACATTGTGTGGCTGTAAAAAGAGTTGGTTATGGGTTTTTTTGACAAGTTGTTTAATCGTCCTCCGAAATCAGCTATGAATCTTGGGCGTAATGAACCCTGCTGGTGTGGTAGTGGCGAGAAATATAAAAAGTGTCACTACACCTCGGATCAGAAATACTTCAATGCAAAGATAATGGGCGCTGCATGCAAGACCCCAGGGTGAAAGAGATAAGCGAGGTGAGTTTCACCTTTATTACAATTATTCTCAATAGAGTCAGCCTGACCCGCGCATTCTAAACGCCCGTAACAAAGATCGTACAACGCGGTCTCGATCATTGGCTTAAATGGTCGGGGCCGTTTTCTATGGGTAGGCGTTGCTTCGGGGCGGGATGTTGTTATCTTACTTGTCGAAGATGGCCTATCATTTTGACAATGCTCCCCGTGAGACGAGAGAACTGCTGGCGCGGATAGTAGAGTCGCACCAGAGAATTCTCGGCGACAATCTGGTGGGGGTCTATTTGCACGGTTCGCTGGCGATGGGGTGCTGGTCACCCG
>DAOWIM010000053.1 GCA_030640905.1 bacterium | reverse complement strand
TACGGGACAACCGAAAATGCTATCGCCAGTCAGATATGGCTGACTTTGCAGGCGGGCAACTATCAGGACACAATCTCTATTAATGTATATACGACCGGGTCGATGGAGCAGCTGGTAACAGTTGGACCGAATCCATTTGCCGACTCGGTTACAATTTTCATATCTCCGTCTGCCGGTTCGCTTGAGCTTCTCTCGATTTACAATGTCGCCGGGGAAATCGTATGGGAAATAGTCAACATTTCTCCCGTAAGTGCCGATACCCCAATAAGGTGGGACGGGACAAATATGCGCCACGAAGCTGTTGCCTCAGGCGTCTATTTTGTCCGGGTCCGGACCTCGACGAATGTATATCGACTGAAACTTTTTAAGAGCGACTGACACGGCGTTTATGACAACTCAGGCTGTCGGCTCGGTGGCCGGCTTTAAGCGATGCTCAGTAAGTAAGATCGATCTCAAAGGACGGTTTGTCTTTATCGATGATCGCACCGAGATGTTGCTCGGTCTTGCCAAGGAAGAGTTGTTTGGCAAATTGATATTCGATTTTCTCGATGAGCCATCGCAAGAGTTGATAAAAGAACTCCTGTTGGAGCGCAATCATTTCGAGACCTTCTTTGACAGCGGCGAGATAACAATAATCGGCAAAGATGCCGACCCAGTCGAAGCATCGGTTATAGTCAGTCTCAATTTCATTGCCGGTAATCCGGTTAACTTCCAACTGATCATCAACCCCGATCAACAGCAATGCCACTCCGGTTCTTCCGGCACAGATGATGTAGCCTCTCGCGGATTTGTTCAGGCCTTGTCCGCGTTGGAAGGGAAAGATTGGAAGGCATTACTTCGTGCCCTGAAAACTTTTGCCGGTGCAACCTATGTTGCGGCCTACAGAATTGTCGGCGATTCCCTCGAACTGAGAGCTGCTGCCAACGGAGATGATACCAACGGATTCGATTTCAACACGATTCCAGAGACAACGCAGTTGCATCACGAAGTTGCCCGGACCGGCATCGCGTATGATTTCACACGGGACGATTCTGTCAGTTGGGCGGTTGAACAGGCGGGTGCTGCTCCTGACGAACTGGTGAGTCGGGTGACACTGGCCGGTGGCAATCAGTATCTGATACGTTTTGCTTTTCCCGATACGCTTGAAGATCACTCCGCTGCTGTTTTGCGGGCTGCTATCGGGCAGAGGGTTATTGAACTAATTCTGCAGCAGGATTCAGGGTCCACCGAGGCGACCGACCAGGGCTGCGATGTTCAGTTTACAATCGGATTTCTCGATTCACTCGGCATCGGGGGTGCATTGACGCAGACCGATGGACAGATTATTGGGTACAATTCGTCGATGCTCAATCTCGCAGGTATCAAGGAGTTTGACGGCACCTACTATGATCTGGTGCAGGCTATTTCTGCCTCCGGTGGTTTGGACCTGGCCGCCAAAGTGGAGGCCTATTTCAAAGGGGAATCTCAACAGGACGATGCGGAGGACCTCTCTCTCTCGTTCCAATTATCCGATGGTCGCGACGCCAGACTGTTTGTGATTCGGTTCTCCGATGATCCGGGTGATTTCAGCGCTGCTATGGTCTTGATGACTGGTGCCAACTCCACAGAGACTCGTGGGGGGGGCGACAGTGAGGCATGGGGTTCAGCCCTGCAATCGTTGAGAGCCGAGACCGACCGGGTAGCATCACTCGCCCAGAAGATTTCCCACAAGCATTACAATAAGCTTGAAGGCTCAGATAACGAAGACCTGCGAACTCTTTCCCGGCGGGCAAGGTATGTTGAAAAAATGTCAGGCGAACTTGCCGCGATGGTCCAGATCATATCCAGCGATGCCGAGACGGAAACGGTTGACCTCAATCTCCTTCTGACCGATGTCACCGACCAGATTCGATCAACCTATCTTCGGGCCAATCTGATTGTCGATATCAAGCGGCTGCCAAAAATCGAAACTGTTCGTGGAGAAGCCGGAAAGCTGCTGCACAATTTGATAGTCAACGGACTACGAGCTGGCCGGAAAGACTTGGCCACGGTGAATGTACGTGCCCGACAGGGCGATACCCACTGCCGATTGGAAATTTCTGACAATGGTGCACCTGCGCCGACCGACCCGAAATCAACTCGCCAGTTGTTTCCTGGCGGTGACATGATCGACAGTTCGGACCTGCCGCCGGGCGATGGTTCCAGTCTGGCCGTCTCGGTACAGTTGGCCAGAAGTCTTGGCTGGGAGATCGAGTTTGAATCCGGGCAGCCTGAAGGGAACAAGATCATCTTGTCGGTGCCACGAGCCGGGAAAGTGCAATCACGCTAACATGCCGGAACACAGGATGTTGGCTGGCCGTGCTGGCAATTGATTGTCACCCAAGTCGCTAACTGCCACCGCCGGAGATACATTCGCTATTATCAGTTGACAACCGCACTTTTATCTCTATTTTGAGCCACATTATGAATGGGATTTATCTATGAAGTCGATGACCGGTTTCGGAAGAGCCGAACTGAAAACCAAGCTTGGCCGTTTCTGGGTGGAGGTTTCCAGCGTAAACAACCGCTTTCTGGAGATATCAGCTCGGTTGCCACGCCAGTTCTTTGCCTACGAAGCCAAGCTGCGAGACCTGCTCAGTTCCGAGTTGAACCGAGGCAAGGTGTTTCTGTATGTTGGATTCGATGAGTCGGCTGACTCCGACGCCAAATTTGCCATCAATTCTCAAGCGGCGCGCGCGTACTACCGGCAATTGGTAGCTCTGAAGAAAGAGTTTGGCATGGAGGGTGACGTTGAGATGCGGGACCTCATAGCCCTGCCCGATATTGCCAAAGCCGACAAAGAAGAATACTCCGAACAAGAAATCTGGCCGCCGCTGGAAAAAGCGGCTGTCCGGGCAATTAAACAACTGGTCGCTATGCGGCACACCGAGGGTGTTGCTCTGGTCCGCGACATGCGTGGTCGCCTCAAGGAAATCCAACAACTGGTTAAGCAGATAACGGCCGGTTCATCGGGATATGTGAAGGCTTACCGTGAGAGATTGACCCTGCGGCTGGAGGAGCTTCTGGAGTCACCTCCCAAGAATGCCCTGCGTATCGAAGAAGAGATAGTCATGATTGCCGAGCGTACTGATATCACAGAGGAGTGCACCCGCCTCAAGAGTCACATCGACCAGTTCCGTAGTAACCTGAGTGTCAAGGTGCCGGTCGGTAAGAAACTCAATTTTATTCTGCAGGAAATGAATCGAGAAGCCAACACGATCGCTTCGAAATGCGCC
>DAOWIM010000154.1 GCA_030640905.1 bacterium | reverse complement strand
AGTTCAACCTTCGCACCAACCTTCGTCCGTGCAAAGCCTTTCCGGGCAATCCGCTCAATTTCAAGGATGGGATTGATATCGTCGTCTTCCGGGAAAATACCGAAGATCTGTATTCCGGAGTTGAGTTTCATCCGGTTCCCGATGAGCTGCGACAGATGATCAAAAAGCATAACAAGAAGATGGCCCGATTTGACTGGTCGCCCGGTGAAGACATGGCCATATCTCTACGCATCAACACGCGGCAGGCGTGTCGTAACATTATCAAAGACGCGTTCGAGCTGGCCAAGGCGGAGGGACGTAAATCTGTGACGGTTGTCGAGAAGCCGAACGTCATCAGGGAAACATCCGGTCTTATGGTCCGTACTGCCCGCGAAGTGGCCAAAGATTACCCCGGTATCGAACTGTGGGAAACCAATATCGATGCCATGTGCATGTGGCTGATCAAGAATCCGATGGACTATTCGGTACTGGTAACATCGAATATGTTCGGCGATATCGTTTCCGATCTCTGTGCTCAGTTGGTCGGTGGACTCGGCTTTGCTGCGTCGGGGAACATTGGTGATAATTACGCTGTGTTCGAGCCGACTCATGGTTCGGCCCCCAAGTATGCCGGGCAGTATAAGGTCAATCCGATGGCGATGCTGATTACCGTTAAGCTGATGTTTGATTGGCTCAAGGAGACAGACAAGGCGGCCTCGCTTGAGAACGCCATAGCTGAGGTTATCAAAGAGGGTAAGGTCCGGACATACGATATGGGCGGATCGAATACTTCTCTTGAGATAGCCGAGGCGGTAGCCGCGAAATTGTAGGGGGCAATGCCCCTCTTAGCGTGATGTTCTATGGTAGTAGGATAGTGCCCGGTAGATATCTCATCTGCCGGGCGGAAATATCTTCTTGCATTACAAGGCTGAGTGGAGTAGCTTGTATATAAGGAAGGATGAGGTGTTTGTGATGGGAGTATTACACTGACGGGGGTATTATGACAGTTGAAGTTGCGATCATGAATCAGTCAGCCATCGCGTTGGCGGCAGACAGTGCTGTTACAATCGGTGATCCGCGTAATCCTAAGATATTCAATTCCGTCAACAAGCTCTTCACGCTTTCAAAGTACGAGCCAGTAGGCATAATGGTTTTTGGAAATGCGCGTTTCATGAATATGCCATGGGAGACAATAGTCAAGCTGTATAGAAATGAGCTGCAAGAGACCAAGTTCCCATCAATACGAGAATACGCTGAGGATTTTGTCAAATTTCTAACAAGAAGAAATAGGCTTTTTACCGATGATATTCAATCTGAGACAATAGAACGGGTTCTGTCGTTTTGCTATGACCAAGTACTGAGAGATATTATTTCTAGCGTTGGCAACAGCAGTAAAGAGGGTCAGGAATTGTCGCCGAACGATATCAAGGCCATAGTTACTCATGAGGTGGAAAAACATGCTGCTGCTGTGAGAGAATTGCCCGATCTGCCCCGCGACAATTGTCCGCGACCCAGTGTGTTGAAGAAATCGTACGGTGCTGTGTTCGACCAAGTTCGTGAACTGATCTTTGAACAACTACCAATGAGCGCGAGTACTGAGAAGAAGCTTATAGAGTTGGGTGTAAACTTGTGGTCAAAGGACTGGTTCTCTCCTTTTCACTCTGGCGTAGTGGTTGCAGGCTTCGGTGAGAATGAAGTGTTCCCTGGGCTGACGGAAATACTCCTTGACGGCATTGCAGCGAATGTGTTGAAGTTCAAGGTGGCTAGGAATCTCGTTGTTGATCATAGTACACTTGGTGCAGCAATTGTACCTTTTGCCGATACTGATGTCATCCGTGGATTTATGGATGGAATCAGTTATGATGTGGCCGAACACATTGCTGATTTCTTGAAGGACTTACTAGGTGAGTACCATAACAAAATCGGAGAACAGATAGCTCATAAGAAGGATAGCGAAGCAAAGAAGTTGGAGACGACGTTTGCTACAATAACAGAGGGACAATTGGAGAGGTTTCGCAAGTCGCTTCAGGAGATCAGTCAGAAGAAACACAGCGCGAATATTATCAACGCTGTGTCGATATTGCCCAAGGATGAGCTTGCTTCCATGGCTGAGGCTCTGGTCAATTTGACTTCTTTTAAGAAGAGAATATCATTTGACAAAGAGACCGTAGGCGGGCCTATTGATGTTGCGGTTATATCGAAAGGAGACGGATTAGTGTGGATTCGTAGAAAGCACTATTTCGATAAGGATCTGAATCATCATTTCTTGGCAAACTACTATCGAGATCGAAGCAATGACGGAGGTTCTGAAAATGGTAGCTAAGTCCAACGGGAAAGAGGGAAAGTCGAAGGGTGTTAGCTCATTGAACGCATTCTACGAGCGGTACTTGCCCAAACGGCTGGAAAGAGAAGTGGCCGCGAACGAGGCAATTGCGCTAGGATGGCCTTTGACTGCACGGGGTGCTGAAAGGGTGGTTGAGGAATTGCACAGGACTGTCCGTAAGGATGGGTCGGCCAGTTTCTGAGATAGTCTCCCTTCAGTTGTTCCCATAAGTTGTTCTTTCCTGAAGAGTCAGTCTAGGATGGTGGGTCCTCATCTGCCGGGTTTTTGTAATTCACCCCCCTGTCTATTTTTCGAACAAATTAACTCGGGGCTTCAATCCGACCAATTCTCAGGCCGATAATAATACGAAGAAGTCGAATAATGCTGGCAAGGAGGTCATAAATGCGTGCATTCAAACTGACCGCGCTATTAGCTGTGGCTGTCTGTCTCCTAACGGGCGGGCAGAGCAAGGCCGGGCTTGATTTTGGTATCTCAATCGATAACGACGGTGTCAAGGGGTTCTACGTGGCGATCGGCGATCACTACAAAGTGGCCGAGAAGGAAGTGGTTGTTATCAAGAAAAGGCAGCTACCCGACAATGAATATCCGGTCGTCTTTTTTATTGCCCGACGCGTAGGAGTCAGCCCCGATATGGTGGTGAAACTTCGCCTCGGCGGCCAATCATGGATGCAGATTGCCTGGCATTTCGGGCTCGATGCCGATGCTTTCTATGTTCCGATTGAGGGTAATCCCGGCCCGCCATATGGCAAGGCCTACGGTCATTTCAAGAAGCGGAAAAAATCGGAGTGGCGGACAATTCGCCTGAGCGATGTAGAGATTGTCAATTTCGTCAATCTGCGGTTTGTCTCCGAGCATTACGGGTACTCGCCTAGCGAGGTTATCAAACTGCGTGGCGGCGGCAAGAAATTTTCCGATATTCATAAGCACGTGAAGGCCAAGAAGGCCGGCAAGCGGGGCCCATCCAAGAAGATGGCGGTTAAAGAGAAAGCTAAAGCAAAAGATAAAGGCAAAGGCAAAAAGAAATAGGGGGCGATGCCCCTTATTCTGTCTATTGCGAGGCAGGGCCGGTTAACGGTCCTGCCTCTCTTGTATCCGATAGGCTTTCTCCGAACCAACCATATAAAGTTGACACCAGTGGGCTGTCGGTCTTAATTATCATCATGGTCGAGCCGGACAAGAAAATCAGAGAAGAGCTCAGCCGCCTCCGCGCGGAGATCAATCGCCACAACCAACTCTACTATCGCCACGATAACCCCGAAATCAGCGACGCTGCCTACGACAAATTGTACGACCGGCTACTTGAAATAGAACACGAATTCCCCCAACTCATCGCGCCTGATTCCCCGAGCCAGCGAGTCGGCGCAGCACCTTCGGGACGGTTTGAACCGGCCGTTCATCGGGTGCCGATGCTCTCTTTGCAGAAAGTGACAACGGGTGAAGAATTTGCCGAGTTTGATCGCAGAGTCAAAGAGTTTCTGGAAACAGAGGATGATATCGAGTATGTCACCGAGCCGAAACTTGATGGTCTGGCCGTTGAACTGGTGTACGAAAATGGTATCTTTGTGAACGGTTCGACTCGCGGCGATGGCACAATCGGGGAGAATATCACGGCCAATCTCAAAACGATTGAAACCATTCCTCTCAGGTTATCAGAATCGACGGCCGCCCGTTACCCACTGCTGGAAGTGCGCGGCGAGGTGTTCATGCGTCGTTCAACGCTGGATACATTAAATCGCACTCTGGAAGAGCAGGGCGTTCCCCCGCTGGCCAATCCAAGAAATGCTGCTGCCGGTTCGTTGCGTCAGCTCGATCCAACAGTGACCGCCGGTCGTAATCTCATCTTTCACGCCTACGGCATCTCAGCGACCGATCTGGAAGGTCTGGGTAGTCAGAGCGCTGTGATTGAGTTGCTTGAGCACGAACAATTCGAGATCAATGAATCAATAAACACAGCGAAAGGAGTAGAACAGGTCGCCACTACCTTTGCTCGCCTTGATGAAGGCCGCGACTCGTTGGATTACGATATCGATGGAATGGTGATCAAAGTCAATCGGTTTGACCAGCAGGAAGTGCTCGGGCAGATATCACGGGCGCCGCGCTGGGCGGTGGCGTGGAAATTTGCCGCCGAGCAGGTCGAAACGGTTATCGAAGATGTCATCTTCTCGGTCGGACGCACCGGTGCTGTTACCCCGGTGGCGAAACTCAAACCGGTACGAGTGGCCGGGGCAATCGTGTCCAACGCAACGCTGCACAACCAGGACGAGCTGGAACGGCTCGATATCCACCTTGGCGATCATGTCCTTATCCAGCGAGCGGGTGATGTTATCCCCGATGTCGTCGAAGTAATCCTGGACAAACGCCAACCGCGCGCCCAGCGTCCGAAATTTCCAAAGAACTGCCCGTCCTGTGGTTCAGGTCTGGTACGACCGGAGAACGAAGCCGCTCATCGTTGCCTCAATGTCGCTTGTCCGGCACAACTGGAAGGTCGCCTGTTTCATTTTGCCTCGAAGGGCGGATTTGACATCGAAGGTCTTGGCGGCAAGCTGGCGTATCAGTTGATCGGTGAGAAACTGGTGACCGATCCGGGTGATATTTTTTCGCTCACCAGCGAGCAATTGCTACTTCTTGAACTGATGGCGGAGAAGCGGGTGGCCAATCTGTTGGATGCAATTGAACGATCAAAAAAGACAGAACTGCCGAAACTTATTTACGCTCTGGGGATTCTCGGAGTGGGGGAGGCGGCAGCGAGATTGCTTGCCGATGAGTTTGGGACATTTGACAATCTACAATCGGCTGATATTGAACGGCTTGAACAGCTACGGGGGATCGGTCCGGTGATTGCTCGCAACATAGTCGCTTTCTTTGCCAACTCAGGTAACCGTCAAATGATATCGAAAATGCGAGAGGCCGGAGTTGCTTTTCCGAAGCATCAGGCAACGCAACAGGGGCAGCTCAGCGGAAAGAGTTTTGTGATCACCGGAACACTTTCGCGACCACGGAATTATTTCAAGAATCTGATTGAGGCCGCTGGAGGCAAAGTGTCGTCTTCGATTTCGGCCAGCACCAACTTCCTGTTATGTGGTGAAAACCCTGGCTCCAAGCGGGAAAAGGCGCACAAGCTCGGAGTGGAGATAATTACAGAAGCGCAGCTTGAAGATTTTTTGTAGAGGGTTGACTTAGATCAAGGAGTGATGAACCAACGCATTTGATATTTAGAGCCACAAGTAAATATCACTCTGGAGAGATTATGAGTACCTATCTGAAGAGATTTATTTTTGCGTCATTGGCTTACCTTGGGCTGGCCGCTATTTTCGGTATTCTCAACGGGATCACCGACATCGGTTACATCGGCCATTTCGGCCATACTCATTTCAATTTGCTCGGATTTATGTCGATGATGATCTACGGCATCGGTTACTTTATCATTCCGCGTTTCAATGGTGTCGACCTGCGGTTCGCCGGTTGGGTGCCTGTTCATTTCTGGTTGGGCAATATCAGTTTGATTGGGATGGTGCTGTTCCGCGGACTGGCCGTCGAGTCGGGAAGCGACATCTTTGAGGTGTTGTTTATCATCGCCGCATCGGTGCAGGTCGTGACGATTTTTATGTTTATTATCAATATCTGGATTACATTGACACCTGCGGTAGCGCCGGTATCAGCCCCGTCGCCTGCGCCTGTTGCGCCGACACCGGCCACACACCCGCCGGTGCAACCGGTCAAGACAGCGCCTGGTGTAATCGAAGTGACGGCCGAGATGCCTATTGCCAAGCTTGTTGATGCTCGCCCTGATATGGTTCAGTTTCTGGCCACCTGTGGATTGCCGATGTTCCGGCAGCCGGGTCATCTTGAGAAAGTACGGTCGATCGGTGTTACTTTCGGCATGGCAGCGTCCAATCATGGGCTCGACCTGGAGCGTCTACTTACTACCATTCGAACTGAGTTGGAGAAGGCGCCATCAAGCAGTGAGACTGCGCCGGCCGGGGTAATCTCTGCCGATACTTTGATTGGCAAGGTGATTGAGGATTACCCGCAATCCAGAGACGTCTTTCAGAAATATTTTGGAGGGGGTTGTTCTAATTGTCCGGGACAGGCCTATGAGTCTATCGACATGGCTTGCCGGATGCACGGTGTGGATATGTCAACATTCTTAGCCGAGCTACGGGATGCAATAGGTCGGTAGGAAAGGCGGAGAAAACCGCCCTTCCCTGTT
>DAOWIM010000170.1 GCA_030640905.1 bacterium | reverse complement strand
CAACCCGCCCGTTGAGCAGATAAACAACTGTTGCCGCTGCCGCCGAGAAACCGATCATCAACGAACTTGTGCCGCGCGCCGTGCTGAGCGGAACTCCGATCACCATGTAGAGCATCGGTACCAGGATCACACCGCCACCAATTCCCACCAGGGCTGCAACCACACCGGTCAGCAACGCGATCAGGGCACAGATTGCAAAGTACTTGCTCCGATTGTCGACAAAACTCCGATGCGTCTCCTCTTTGCGTTTCCTGAGCATAGAGACCGCCGTGTAGAGCAGGATCACGGTGAGAAGCATTTGAACAAACTCCGCGGGGACAACTTCCTGCAACAGACTGCCGGTGATGTTACCGACTACGGAAAATATGGCCAGCACAACGACCAGTTCCAGGTCAACCATCCCTTTGCGGAGATATTCGTTTGAGGCGGCCAGCGAGTTGACGACGATAGCCGTCACCGAAACCGGCACGGCTGCTTTGATGTCCATGCCAAGCACAACTGTCAGGAACGGCACCATGACAATTCCGCCGCCCAGTCCCAGATAGCCGCCCAACAAACCGGCCGTCAGGCCGCAGGTCGTCAGCAGGATTATTTCAACCATCACTGTTCCCCATTGATAACGGCAACAGCTTCGGCAATCTCAGGGCTGTGACGAGTGATGACTTTCTCGTAGGCAGCCTGACGCCCGAATTTCTTTTCATAGGCAAGCTGTGCGAGGCGACGCTTGATGTAATCGGCATACTTGGGGAAATTGTCCCAGTCGGCGCTTTCGGTCTTTCGGTAGAGTCGATCTACGGCTTTTTCCAGTTTGGCCGACGCGCCACGTTCATCGATCAACTCGGCAATAAACTCGACTGATTGCCGTGTCGGCGAGACGTACTCAAACTCTTCACTACGAGCAAACTGCGCAAATTCATCGACCCAGCTGTCATCAAGATCACCACGCTGGAAGGCATCAATGATATCATCGGCGTTACGATTGACAAAAGTCTGAAGCAACATTGAGTTCTCAAGTCTCCGAGGGAACGGCTGGCCACGCTCCGAGGCAACGAAGTGATCGGGCTGCAGACCGCTGCCGATTTCGTTGAGGGCGGAATCGAATTCATTGAGATAGAGACCGCCATCAAGATAGTAGCGCGACATGGTCAATCGAATGCCGCCACCATCTGGAAATTCTATATACCCCTGCACCAATCCCTTGCCGAAAGTGGTATCGCCAACCAACACAGCGCGGTTCGCCTGCTTGAGAGCTCCGGCTACAATCTCCGAAGACGACGCCGAACCACCATCGACCAGTACCGCTATTGGCAAATTGTCGGTCAGGTCCTCACCGGTGGCATGCCACTGGCGATCCTGCCAGCGTGACCGACCATCGGTACCAACAATAAAAGTTCCACTCTCAAGGAAAAGATTGGCGGTGCGTCGCGCCTCGCGGAAAAGACCGCCTGGGTTTCCGCGAAGATCGAGGACAATACCAGTCAAGTTGTTCTCATCAGACAAGAGAGAATCCAGAGCTGCTTCGATGTCATCGGAAGTACCGGCATCGAAATCGAGAACACGAATGTACAATGTGGAACTGTCAATGATACCAGCGTAGGCGACGTGAACAAACTGTATCATCGCCCTGGTGACCTCCACATCAAGCGTATCCTTGTCAACCGAACGGTAAACCTTAAGCATCACAGTGGTACCTTCTTCACCGCGAAGCATGCGCGTCGCCACATCGAAACCAGCTTCAACTATCACCGTCGAATCAACCGCAATCAGCAGATCACCGGTCATCAGACCAACATCGGCAGCCGGGCCACCCTCGCGCACAGACATAATCATCAGCCCGTCATCATGTCCAACTACCGAGACGCCGATACCACAGTAGGCGCCTGAGAGTTCTTCATCCATCTGTTCAAATCGTTCGGCGTCAACATAGGTAGAGTAGCGATCAAGGCGGTCAAACATCTGCTCACGGGCGGCATCAAGAGCAACTTCCCAGTTAACCTGCTCGTGATAGAGTTGCCGGACCAGGCTAGCTGCCCGCACCATCACCAGAGCATCGCCGATGAACGGGTCGGAAACAACGTACACTCCCATACCGCCGGCCATGACCAGAATAATCATGACGAGGATAACCGTTCTGAAGAATTCCCGACGATCAACTGATGGCGTGTTGCTCATTTGAGATCGATTTTCCGAGCGAGTATTTTTCTTACATCATCAAAGACTGTTTCGATTGGACGCGATGCATCGACAACTTTGACACGTCGGCGTTCTTTACGTGCTATCTCAAGAAAACCTGCCCGCACCCTTCGGAAAAACTGGCTCGACTGAGATTCAAGCCGATCTTTTTTCGGCCCACCTCGGGTCGCAGCGGTCTCCAGGTCGATATCAAATAGAAGAGTTAGGTTGGGAACCAGTCCGTTGACGGCAGCCCGGTTGAGCGTCTTGACCATCCTGATGTCGAGCTTGCGGCCGTACCCCTGATAGGCGGTCGTACTGTCGTAGAAACGGTCGCAGAGAACAACAAAGCCGCGGTCAAGCAGTGGTGCAATCTCGCGGCTGACAATTTCAGCGCGGGCTGCTTCATAAAGAAAAAGTTCCGAGAGATCAGTTATCGAGAGTCGTTTGTTCAACAGGATGTCACGGATCTTCTCCGAAACCATAGTCGAACCCGGCTCCCGCAACAACTTAACCTGATAGCCGCATGAACTGAGCAGCTTGTAGGTCATCATCGCCTGAGTTGTCTTACCACAGCCGTCGATACCCTCAAATGTGATAAAATACGGAAACTTTTTCACTTTCGGCATAACCGCAAATCCCTGTTGACAAAAAAACCGGCGACCAATTGATCGCCGGTTAAGTTAGACTAAGCAGGATGTGGAAAAAACTATTTTTTCCGTTTCACGACCCGCTTTTTGGCAGTCTTCTTTGCCGCTACTTTTGCCTTTTTGACGGCCGGTTTCTTCACCGCAGGCTTCTTAGCCGCCGCACGCGTGGTGCGTTTCTTGGTCGAGGCAAATTTCCAGCCATACTTGACAATAAACTCCTCGGTCATCCGACGAGCTTCTTCGTCGGTGTACTGAATCGGGGGTGACTTCTTGAAATACGATGACGGTGCTAACAGAGCGCCCGACAGACCGTTGTCAAGTCCCAGCTTACAACAGCGGATAGCATCAATGACCACACCGGCCGAATTGGGACTGTCCCAGACTTCCATCTTCATCTCGATATTGAGCGGCACGTTGCCGAAGGTCGTGCCTTCCATCCGGATATAGGCCCACTTACGGTCGGAAAGCCATTCGACATAATCGGACGGACCAATATGGATATTTCCCGGAGCTATTTCGTAGTCAAGCTGACTGGTCACAGCGTTGGTCTTGGAGATTTTCTTCGACTCAAGGCGCGACCGTTCCAGCATGTTGAGGAAATCGGTGTTGCCACCAACGTTGAGCTGGCTGGTACGGTCCATTTTGACCCCACGCTCAAGGAAGAGGCGAGTTAAGACACGGTGGGCGATTGTAGCGCCGACCTGTGACTTGATATCATCGCCAATCACCGGCAGACCTTTCTCTTCAAATCGTTTTTGCCAGTACTTCTCACGAGCGATAAAAACCGGAATGCAATTGACAAAGCCACAACCGGCCTCAAGAATCTGCTCGACATACCATTTGGTCGCCTCTTCCGAACCAACCGGCAGGTAGTTTACGACCACATCGGTCTTCGTTTCTTTGAGCAGTTTGACGATATCAACCGTGTCGCCGGGAGCCTTCTCAATAATCTGTGATAGGTAGTGTCCGAGACCGTCGTGGGTCATCCCGCGATGCACCTTGACACCCAGCTTCGGCACCTTGGAAAACGTAACAGTGTTGTTCGGCTTGGTGAAAATTGCCTCGGAGAGGTCTTTGCCGACCTTATTCTTGTCAATGTCAATCGCGGCGGAAAACTCCACATCCTTGATATGGTAACCGCCGAGATTGGTATGCATCAGACCGGGGACAAGATCGTCATCCTTGGCCTTCTTATAAAACTCCACTCCCTGCACCAGTGATGAAGCGCAATTGCCAACACCAATGATCGCTACTCTGACTTTTGCCATGATTCAGATTCCTTTCTCTACTATTTGACTAATATAAGTAATCTACCTTCGAACGGCCTAAATATCGAAAACTGGAATCGGCCGGTCAATCCCAAATTGATCGCTTGACCTACTTATATATATATGGTATATATATTATGACCATATGGTCATAATTGCTCAAACCTGAAAGGAACCGACCCAGACGTGTCTCTTGATGAAAACCTCATCGCCGAGTTGGTAAAGCGCGATATCGTTGCTGATACTTTCCGCCGCCTGCCTCCGGATAAGAAAGAGCGGATATACCGCGCTACCATTGAGCTTTTCGGCAACTACGGTTACGATGGCGTAGCCGTTGATCAGCTGTGTCGGGAGTGCGGAATTTCCAAAGGGTCTTTTTTCCAGTATTTTGCCTCGAAAAGCCATCTGCTCGAATTTGACATTTTGGTGCTGGATGATTTCCTGGGCAAGTGGATTGATGAAGTCCGCCGGACCGAGACGGCTGTTTTGGCTCGAGATCGGATTCAATATCTCTATCGTTCGGTCGTGATCAACACCCGTCTGTTCCGTGCCGAGCAGACTTTCTACCTTTTTGTGACCAACGCGTTGCAGCATGCCGGGGTAACGCTTGAGGGAATTGATCTGGAGCGTCATTTCTTTGGCTACGTTACTGATATCGTGCGAAGGGGTGTGCAGACCGGGGAGGTGCGGGGTGATTTCGAGGTCGAGTTGACCTCGCACCTTGTATCATTGATTGTCGGAGCGTTGGTAAGCCGCCAGTATTCACCGAGCCGATCTTCTCACCGCGAGACCGAGGACTACCTGATTTCGTTCCTATTCGACGGCATCAAAGCGTGAGGCTATGGCGTTTTATCAAAACAGATAGTGCGAAATATATGTTCCGAGCGTCCAGAAAGATGACGCATTCTCGTACATGTCGGTCGTTTCATTTTTGTCTTTGCGATAATTGTACGAAATGTTCGCTCGCAACGTTGTAGGAATTGAAATGCGATAGGTCAATTGGCCATCAATCGCCATCGCCAAGCGGTTGCTACTCCACCATCGCTCGTCGGAACCCCAGGGGCGAGTACTGTAATTGTCATAGCTGATACCGCCATAGAACTCGCAGCTTGTGCGCGAGCTATATATATAGGTCAGAGTCGAGACAGCCTGAATTCGATAGTAATCATCAATATCTCTTTTCTCGACCGGGGGCGGGCCGATATAAGCACGGCGTGTGAATCGCGCCATTGATGTTCCGCTAATATGCTCGGCGTGCAGATAGTAGGCCATCTCACCGACAACATCCCACTGCCACCTGATATTGACCGGCCGATAGTGCTCGAAACGACCACCGAGGAATACGTTCTCGGTCTGAGTTCTGTTAACCATCGATGTCGATGACTGATAGGTTGTGTCTGAGATGGTATCGACCACAGAGGGATTATTGATATCGTAGTTCCAGGAGAGCCGGGTATCGGAATCGCTGTTGTCGTTGGTCTGCTTATAGTAGTTAAACTCCCAACCGATTCCGCCGCTCAACACAGTGCCAAAGCGACGAGGGTTACGCGGGAAGAAGTCCCAGACGTCCTGAACGGCCAAATATCCGGCATGACCATCATCGGTTGCGCCAATACTATTTAGATACTCGTAAATCTCTCCCAGCGCTTCGATCTTCAACAGGCGCTTGTCAACAGCATGTTTGAGCTTGTATTCGTAGAT
>DAOWIM010000312.1 GCA_030640905.1 bacterium | reverse complement strand
TCGGTAGACAAGTACCTCGCCAAATTGCTCTCTGCCGGTGAGAAGGTCGTGGTTGTTGAGCAGGTGGAAGACCCGAAAACGGCCAAGGGGATTGTCAAGCGTGAGGTCGTCGAAATCCTGACACCGGGGACGGCGGTAGTGGAAGGGGTCGAGCAAATTGCTCCGGTCACGTGGCTGGCGGCAATTGTTGGTGACACTCGGCGTAAAATGGGTCTGGCCGTCCTTGATCTTTCAACCGGTGTGTTTATGGTGCATCAGGGAACCGACGATGACATCGTCGAACACCTGAAAGTTCTCGAACCGGCTGAGGTCCTCTATGCTTCCAAAGACCAGACGACCGATCCTCCGGGATTCCTTACCGAACTTCCCCGAAGGACCCAGATGACGCCGTTTGAAGACTGGAATTTCGATGCTACCACAGCCGAGCGGGAGCTCAACGATCATTTCGAGACCAGCACGCTGGAGGGTTTTGGAATCGAAGGTGACCGTCTTGCCATTGCCGCCGCCGGGGCGATACTAAGGTACCTCAAAGAAAACCACCGGGAGCGTATTGCTCATATCCGAAGGCTGACCCGATTCGATGACAGCCAGTTTATGGTGCTTGACCACAGCACTGTTCGCAATTTAGAACTTGTTCGCAACCTATCAACAGCGACTGAAGAAAACTCGCTCTACTCGGTGATGAACAAGTGTCACACTGCCGGTGGAAGCAGACGTCTGCATCAGGCGCTGGTCAGACCGTTTAAGACCAAAGATAAAATCGAATTCCGTCAGTCGGGGGTGGCTGAGTTAGTTCGGAGCCGCGAGTTGGCTTTCTCTCTCCGGCAGGAGACAAAGAAACTGGCCGATCTTGAAAAACTGGCCGGTCGGCTCGGTATCGGCAAGTTGAACCCGCGCCAGATGGGTGCGGTCAAAGAGAGTCTTCGGTTGGCTGGCGTGATACGGAAGCTGCTTGATGACGCCCACGGCCCGCATCTGACCGGGTTGGCGCAGGCGATGCCGGATTGTGCGGAGATTGTTGACCGGCTGGATCGCGCTATTGTCGATGAGCCGCCGTTAGTGTCGAACAAAGGCGGTATCTTCCGAAAAGGTTTCTCCGAGAAACTTGATGAACTGAACGATTCTATCTTCGATGCACGCAAGTATATCGGATCATTGCAACGGGTCGAACGCGAACGAACCGGAATCAACAATCTCAAAGTTGGGTTCAACAAAGTCTTTGGCTACTACCTTGAGATCACCAAAAGCAATCTGGACAACATCCCGGAGAACTATCAGCGACGTCAGACTTTAGTCAATGCCGAGCGCTTCATAACGCCGGAGTTGAAAGAGAAGGAAGAGCTGATTTTCAACGCCGAAGAAAAGATATTCAAGTTAGAAGCCGAGCTATACGATGAGTTGACCGAATTTCTCGCCGGTCACATTGCCGATATCATATGTGCTGCCGAACTCTTAGCCGAGCTTGATCTGGTCTCCGGTCTGGCGGAGGTGGCAGTCGAGGGCGGCTTCCAGCGTCCGGAAATATATGTCGATACGCGTCTGGTCATCCGGGGTGGGCGTCATCCCGTCATCGAAAAAGTCATCCCCTCCGGTTCTTTTGTATCCAACGATGTTGAATTTGATACAGAACAGAACCGTTTCCACATTCTGACCGGTCCCAACATGTCGGGAAAATCAACCTATCTGAGGCAGATCGGCCTGATCGTTATTCTGGCTCAAATTGGTTCGTTTGTTCCGGTCGAGAGCGCCGAGATTGGGCTGGTTGATCGTGTCTTTACTCGGGTGGGTGCGCTGGATAATCTGGCGCGGGGACAATCAACATTTCTGGTGGAGATGGTTGAGACGGCCAACATCCTTCATAATGCCGGAGAACGATCGCTGGTGCTTCTTGATGAGGTCGGGCGGGGGACATCGACTTTCGACGGTCTCTCTATTGCGTGGGCGGTGGTGGAGTTTATTACAGAACAGTTGAATGCTCGCACTATTTTTGCAACGCACTATCACGAGTTGACCGGCATGACGCAGACAAGCGAGAGGGTTCGCAATTTTCAGGTGGCGGTCAAGCGGTGGGAAAACAGGATCATTTTTCTGCACCAGATTATTCCGGGCGGGTGTGACGATTCATACGGTATCGAAGTTGCCAAGCTGGCCGGTCTGCCGCGTAAGAGCCTGACACGGGCACGACAAATTCTAAGACTGCTGGAGTCGGGCAAGTTTAACCAGAGCGAGATCGGCAAAGGGATTTACAAGGAACGAATCCAACCAACGTTGTTTGAATCGCCACCCTCGGAGATTGAGGCCGAGATCAAAGCGCTCGACCCGGACAACATGACCCCGAGGGCCGCCCTGGACTTGCTTCGCAGCCTGAAAGAGAAACTGAGATGACCTTGATCCCGCCTGAAAAAAAAGCAGAACGATTTATCAGACCGTTGCCGAAGCAGCTGGTCAACAAGATTGCGGCCGGTGAGGTGGTGGAGCGTCCGGCTTCGGTTGTTAAAGAACTGGTGGAAAACGCCATCGACTCCGGCGCTGATCAGATTGAGATCGTCATTGAAAAATCGGGCGTCAAGCTCATTCGCATAATCGACAACGGTTGCGGCATAGGGGAAGATCAGATCGAGATCGCCTTCTCCCGTCACGCAACTTCGAAAATCAGCAATTTCCGGGACCTGGACACGCTGGACTCGTACGGATTTCGGGGGGAAGCGTTACCATCGATAGCCTCGGTTTCGCGTGTGCGTATGGTGTCGCGCCCGCGCAACGCCTCCTCCGGTACTGAGATCATTTACGAAGGTGGCGTGCTGCAATCGAAAAAGCCGATAGCCGCCGCGGTTGGTACGACCATTGAAGTTGAGAATCTGTTTTACAACACACCGGCCCGGCGCAAGTTTCTCAAGGCCGAATCTACCGAAGCCCGACATATCTCCCGGTATGCTATGGCGCTGGCGATGGGGCAACCGGAAATCGGTATTAACTACACGCTCAATGGACGCAAGCTGTTTGCCCAGCGTGCGGGGGAGACTCTCAATGAGCGAGTCAGCGGCGTGCTTGGCGCTGGTCGGAAATTTGTGTCGGTGCAGGGGGAAAGCGGACCGGTTACTGTGCAGGGACATATCGGCGCGCCCGATACAGCGCAGCACAATCGCAACAGCCAGTTTGTTTTTGTTAATAATCGCTACATATCTTCGCCCACTCTTTCGCATGCGTTCAATTCCGGGTATGGTGAGTTGATCCCGCGCGGTCAACATCCTATTGGCGTGCTTTGTCTCTCGATTGATCCGCAGGAAATTGATGTCAATGTCCATCCATCCAAAACCGAAGTTCGCCTGGTGCGCGAAAGAGAGATACATGACGCTGTCTATCGGATCATAAAAGAAGCTCTCAGGCAGGATACGACGATTCCATCGGTGACCACTTCCCGACCCGGCGTATCAACCGCTCGAGATGAGGCGGGACACCCCGAGGTTTCTCAGCAATTTATCCCCGGCATAGGTTCTCAGGCGGGAGCAAGTGCCGATCTTGTTGGCGAACTGATGCAGCGTCAGGCCACGACCAATTCGTCGCATTCGGAAACTGATATCATCAAGGTTGACAGAGCGACCGGCGAAATACTTGCATCCGATTTGCCCACAGCGAGCAGTCCTGATGCTGCCGGGCCATCATCGGGGTTTCGTTTTATCGGTCGATTTTCGGACCTCTATCTGTTGTTACAGGCGGGTGACGACCTGTATGTTGTGGATCAGCATACCGCACACGAACGTGTCCTCTATGAAGAGATGCTCAGGCGGGTGGAAGAACGATCTGTCGATGCCCAGCATTTGCTTTTCCCTGAGCAGGTGGAGCTTACTGCCGAACAGTTGGCGATCTTTGATGAGTACGAGGAGTTGCTGAACAACTCCGGTTTTGGCGTGTCGCATTTTGGTGGTCGGATGGTGAACATCGAGGCGACACCTACTATCCTCTCAACCAAATCGGCGCAAAAAATGTTGCTGGGAGTGCTTGATGATCTTGCGTCGCAGCGCAAGGGCGGCGAGGATATCAAGAAGGCGGTGGCTCAGTCGATGGCTTGCCGGGCGGCAGTCATGGCCGGTGATCGGCTCTCTGATGAAGAAGCCACGCATCTGTTAAAACGGCTGTTGGCCGCCTTGATCGACCTGCTCCCGTTCTGCTTCATGTCATCGGCGGTCTTTCTGCTGTCAACCGGCGTCGAGCCTCCCGCGGATTGGCAGGCGACTCTGGATCTGGCGCGGCAGCAGGCC
>DAOWIM010000046.1 GCA_030640905.1 bacterium | reverse complement strand
GTCGATGACGGTTCGATCTCTGGTAGATAATTCGGTCGTTGTTCGTGCCGGACATAAGTACCGGAAAGAATTCTTCGAAGCTTTCGATTTTGCCAATGTTGTGGCGCCGGAAGGTTTCTCCAATGACTTAACGGTCAATCCCAACATTGAGAAAATAATCGAGGAGGCAGTTCAGCTTATTGCCAATGCGAAGCAGGACCTTGAGGTTGAGGTTGATAAGATCGTCCGCGGTGCGGAATTGCCGCCCGGTGTCAAACAACTGGTCAAGGTGACTATTGCCATTCGCCGGAAAATCTCCGTTGGTGATAAGATGGCGGGTCGTCACGGTAACAAGGGTGTCGTCTCCAAGATTGTTCCGATTGAAGACTTGCCATACATGGAAGATGGTAGTCCGGTGGACATTATTCTCAACCCGCTTGGTGTGCCGTCTCGTATGAATGTTGGGCAGATCTTGGAAACCCATCTCGGATGGGCCGCCAAGAAATTGGGCAAGCGCTACGCCAACCCGGTGTTCGAGGGTGCCGATATCGATCAAATTAAGGCAGAGTTGGAGAAGGCCGGCCTGGCCACCGACGGCAAACTGCAGTTGTATGACGGCCAGACTGGTGATCCTTTCGATAGTCGTGTTACTGTTGGTTATATCTACGTTCTTAAGCTGGTCCATCTTGTTGATGACAAGATTCACGCCCGCTCAATTGGTCCATACTCGCTGGTAACGCAGCAGCCTCTGGGTGGTAAAGCTCAGTTTGGTGGGCAGCGCTTTGGTGAGATGGAAGTCTGGGCGCTGGAAGCGTATGGCGCAGCATATACGTTGCAGGAAATGTTAACTGTAAAGTCCGACGATGTAACCGGACGCAGCCGCGTCTACGAAGCGATCGTCAAAGGTGAGAACCCGCCCGAACCGGGATATCCGGAAGCGTTCAATGTTCTGATTAAGGAATTGCAGGCGCTGGGGCTGGACATGAAACTGCTTGAGAAAAAGTAGCAAGCACGGTAATGAGAAAACTGAGCCTTTGGCTCTGTCTATAGATTGTAAATGAACAGAGGAGACGTGCCTTGGTTGATTTAATGGGGATGAAACCTGGCGACAGCGGTAAAAAAGCCGGCGATTTTGGCGCTATTCAGATTCAGATAGCCTCGCCCGAAACTATTCTTTCATGGTCATTTGGAGAGGTAGTCAAGCCTGAGACTATCAACTACCGATCCTTCAAACCTGAGCGGGATGGATTATTCTGCGAGAGAATCTTTGGACCGGTTAAGGATTGGGAATGCAACTGCGGTAAGTACAAACGGATTCGGTTCCGGGGTATTGTCTGTGATCGTTGCGGTGTTGAGGTTACGCAGTCGAAGGTCCGCCGTGAACGGATGGGACACATTGAGCTGGCCGTGCCGGTCTCGCATATCTGGTACTTTAAATCGCTGCCTTCCCGGATCGGGCATATGCTTGATCTCTCTATCCGAGAGCTGGAGAAGATTCTATACTACGAAACTTACCTGATGATAGATCCCGGCAATTCGTCATTCCAGCAAGGTGACATCATTACCGAGGAAGAATTCCAGGACCTTGAGGAAGCCGGCAAGACTTTTGACGCCAGAATGGGCGCCAACGGTGTCCGTGAACTGCTCCATCAGATGGATATTGATGAGATCGCCGTCACTCTCCGGGCTCGAGCCAAAGTAGAAACTTCGGTCCAGCGCAAGAAGGACACTCTGAAGCGACTCCGTATCGTCGAATCATTCCGCCAATCTCAGAATCGTCCCGAATGGATGATTATGACGGTGGTTCCGGTCATTCCTCCGGACTTGCGTCCGCTGGTGCCGCTGGAAGGTGGCCGTTTTGCGACATCGGATCTGAACGATCTCTACCGTCGCGTGATAAATCGTAACAATCGTCTCCGGAAGCTTATTGAAATTCAAGCGCCGGAGGTTATTCTCCGCAACGAGAAAAGAATGTTGCAGGAGGCAGTCGATGCACTGATGGACAACGGTCGCCGCACCCATTCGGTTCGTGGTGATTCCCGACGTCCGTTGCGGTCGCTCTCTGATTTGCTCAAGGGCAAGCAGGGGAGATTCCGCCAGAACCTTCTGGGTAAACGTGTTGACTATTCCGGCCGTTCGGTGATCGTAGTCGGTCCGGAGCTTCACCTGCACCAATGCGGTTTGCCGAAAAATATGGCTCTGGAACTGTTCAAACCCTTCATCATCATGAAACTTGAAGAAAAGGGTTATGTCCAAACAGTCAAATCGGCCAAGAAACTTGTCGAAAAAGAACGCCCCGAAGTCTGGGACATTCTGGAAGAAATTATTGAAGACCACCCAGTCATGTTGAACCGTGCCCCCACGCTTCACCGGCTCGGTATTCAGGCTTTCTACCCGAAACTGGTCGAAGGCAAGGCGATTCGCCTGCATCCGTTGGTCTGTGCTGCTTTCAACGCTGACTTTGATGGCGACCAGATGGCTGTTCACGTACCGCTGTCGTTTGAGGCACAGCTTGAAGCCAAGATACTGATGCTGGCTACCAACAATATCCTTTTGCCGTCATCGGGACGGGCGGTTGCCGTACCATCCCAGGATATCGTTCTCGGCTGTTACTACATGACCAAATCCCGGGAAGGCTGCAAGGGCGAGGGGATGGCATTCTACAGTTCTGACGAAGCGCTTTCGGCCTTAAATGAAAATTTTGTCTCTCTGCATTCCCTGATCAAAGTCAGGATTGATCACCAATTGGTGGAAACTACACCGGGAAGACTGATTTTTAACAACGTTATGCCTGATGGTTTCCCGTTCTTCAACAAGATAGCCGACCGCAGCCAGCTCGAAGAGCTAGTGCGTACATGTTATCTTAGTTTTGGACAAGATGTTACGGTGGCGTTCTTGGATCGCCTGAAGACGTGTGGGTTTGAATACGCCACTCTGGCCGGGATTACTGTTTCTATTGATGACTTGGTTATTCCAGAAGAAAAAGACAAGTTGTTGAACGGAGCACGCGCCGAAGTTGCCAAAATTCAGAAGCGATACGAACGAGGCGTCATCACCAACGGTGAACGCTACAATCAGGTGATTGATACCTGGACTCGTGTCACCGGCGAAATCTCAAATGTTATGTTTGACAATCTGGCCGCTCAGGAACAGGGCTTCAATCCGGTCTATATGATGGCCGATTCGGGCGCTCGTGGATCACGAGAGCAGATTCGACAATTAGCCGGGATGCGTGGTCTGATGGCCAAGCCTCAGAAGAAGATCACCGGTGGTGTTGGTGAAATTATTGAAAACCCGATTACTTCCAATTTCCGTGAAGGTCTCTCGGTGCAGCAGTACTTCATCTCGACTCATGGCGCTCGCAAAGGTCTGGCTGATACCGCCCTGAAGACGGCGGACGCCGGTTATCTTACGCGGCGCTTAGTTGATGTGGCACAAGATGTTATCATCCGCTCAATTGACTGCGATACGATCCTGGGACTTGATGTTGCCGCTATCAAGGAAGGTGAGGAAGTTATTGAATCCCTTTCCGACCGTATTCTGGGCCGCGTTTGCCTTGAGGATGTTTTCGATCCGATCTCTGACAGCATGATCCTGGAGGCCGGGCAGGAAATTCGCGAAAAAGAGGCCGCTGCAATCGAAGAAGCTGGCGTCGAGTCAATTCGTATTCGGTCGGTTCTGACCTGTGAGTCCAAGTACGGTGTTTGTGCCAAGTGTTACGGACGAAACCTGGCGACCATGAAGATGGTCCAGATCGGTGAGGCGGTTGGAGTTATTGCCGCCCAGTCGATTGGCGAACCGGGCACCCAGCTCACCCTGCGTACCTTCCATATCGGTGGTACTGCCGCTCGAATTGCGGAGCAGTCACAGGTTGAAGCAAAATACGCCGGTACCATCGCCCTGCAGGAAATCCAGTCGGTGGGCCGTGATGATGGCACCGTGATGGTGACCAGTCGCGAAGGTGTTGGCCAGGCCCATATTATCGACGACAAAGGGCGTGTTCGGGCCCGTCTTGATGTTCCGTATGGCGCGCACCTGTTGGTCGAGGACGAGCAGGCGGTCAAGAAAGGTGACATCGTTTTTGAGTGGGATCCGTACATCTCTGTAATTATGACTGAGAAGAGCGGTAAGGTCAAGTTCAAGGACATTGCCAAAGATATTTCATATCGTGAGGCCCACGATGAGCAGACCGGACTCATTCAGCAGATTATCATTGAGACCAAAGATAAAAATCTCTTTCCGACGATCCTGATAGAAAGCGATAAAGGCAAGACTCTGGCCAGCTACCGGGTGCCGACCGAGGCCCAATTGCAGGTGACTGACGGTCAGGCTATCAAGGCTGGTGATTCTCTGGTGAAAATGCCGCGTGTGATTGCCAAGTCACGTGACATCACCGGCGGTTTGCCGCGTGTGGCCGAGCTTTTTGAGGCTCGACGACCCCATGACCCGGCGGTTATTTCCGAGATTGATGGTGCCTGCGAGTTTGGTAAGGTGGTGCGTGGTCAGCAGCAGATTATCGTCAAGACTGACCAGGATGAGGAGCGCGACTATCTCATCCCGCATGGCAAACACCTGATGGTGCATGATGGTGATCGAGCGCGAGCTGGTGAACGACTGTGCGAAGGAGCTATCGACCCGCACGATATTCTTGACATTCTGGGTGTTTTCGAGGCGCAGGCTTACCTCGTCAACGAAATTCAGGAGGTCTATCGACTGCAGGGTGTGAAAATAAACGATAAACATATCGAGGTTATTGTCCGACAAATGATGCAGAAAGTGCTTATTGAGTACGTCGGCGATACCAACCTGCTTGAGGGTGAGAGGGTTGACAAGCTCAAGTTTGCCGAAGAGAACGCGCGTGTGATCGCCGAGGGTGGTGAGGCTGCTACTTCGCGACCACTGCTCCTGGGTATCACCAGGGCGTCGCTCTCGACCGAGAGTTTCATTTCGGCGGCATCTTTCCAGGAAACGACCAAGGTGCTTACCGAGGCCGCTATTTCAGGGAAAATCGATTACTTGGTCGGCCTGAAGGAAAACGTGATTATCGGCCATCTGATTCCGGCTGGTACCGGAGTCCAGAAATACCGGGGATTGGAAGTAATTCCCGATGAAGAAGAGGAGCAGGAGGCTGAATCTGTCGCTGGAGCATTTGAGGCCGAAACCGGTCCTGTTGATATAGCAGAGATTTTCGACAAAAACGCTTGACAGATTTGCTTTATTGCATATTATGCGGGACTCTTTGCCAAATGTGGCAAAGAAATTGTGATTTAAACAGGAGTTATGATTGCCGACAATTAACCAGTTGATACGCAAGGGAAGAGCGCGGGCTGTAGAAAAGTCCAATACTCCGGCTCTTGGTGCTTGCCCTCAGAGACGGGGTGTTTGCACCAGAGTCTATACCTCGACCCCCAAGAAGCCGAATTCCGCGCTACGTAAGGTAGCCAGGGTCCGTTTGACCAATAAGATCGAGGTCACCGCCTACATTCCAGGTGAAGGACACAATCTTCAGGAACACTCGATTGTCCTGATCCGAGGCGGAAGAATCAAAGATCTACCCGGAGTTCGCTATCATATTATCCGCGGCGTTATGGACACTTCTGGTGTGGCTGATCGTAAGCAGTCCCGGTCTAAGTATGGGACCAAGAAGCCGAAAGCTTAAAGGTAGGGTGGACTGATGTCGCGTAGAACAAGAGCTGATAGACGAACTCTGGTACCGGATCACAAGTACAACGATAAACTGACTGCACAGTTTATCTCGTATTTGATGGAGAGTGGTAAGAGATCGGTAGCCGAGCGTATCGTCTACACGGCCCTGGAGACTCTGGGGTCAAAAACCGGACAGGATGGTCTTGAAGTCTTCCATAAGGCCGTCAATAACATCAAGCCGGTTATTGAAGTAAAATCACGACGGGTCGGCGGTGCTACTTATCAAGTACCGGTTGAGGTTCGTCCGGATCGTCGTACAACTCTGGCTTTCAGGTGGTTACTGGGTTTCTCTTCCGCCCGAAGTGGCAAGAGTCTGGACGAAAAATTAGCGGCGGAATTGCTGGCTGCGGCCAACAACGAAGGCGCCTCAATAAAGAAAAAGGAGGATACGCATAAGATGGCGGAAGCCAACAAGGCGTTCGCCCACTTCAGATGGTAATTGTTGTCTTGTATTAATGTTGAGATAAACATCTTTCACGGAGCCGAGTGCCAAGTGGATATTGCCTGAAGATAACGAGAAGTCTCCGCCCCCTCTATTCCTACCCTGCTGATGGAATTATCGGGTCTGCGCTCCTCGTGTTCATGACAGAGCTCATTCTTGTTTATGTGATCAGTCAGGGATTTTTTGCGTTTATACCATGTCATTAGATAAGATTAGAAATATCGGAATTATGGCTCATATTGACGCCGGTAAGACTACCACCACCGAGCGGATTCTCTTTTATACCGGGAAGACGCACCGGATGGGTGAAGTGCATGACGGCGCCGCTACTATGGACTGGATGGATCAGGAAAAGGAACGTGGCATCACTATTACTTCTGCCGCCACTACCTGTTTCTGGCGTGACCATACTATCAATATCATCGATACTCCCGGTCACGTTGATTTCACCGTCGAAGTGGAGCGATCACTGCGGGTTCTGGATGGAGCCGTTGCTCTTTTCTGTGCCGTTGGTGGTGTTGAGCCACAGTCGGAAACGGTCTGGCGTCAGGCCGACAAGTATCGCGTCCCTCGGATCGCCTTTATCAATAAGATGGATCGGACCGGAGCTTCATTTGTCTCTACCCTTGATGCCATGAATGAGCGTTTCGCCACCAAATGTGTGGCTATTACACTTCCCGCCGGCGAAGGCGAACTGTTTGGCGGCATCATAGACTTGATGTCCATGAAATTCCGTGTTTTCCATGAGGACTCTCACGGAACTACCTTCGATGATCTTCCGGTACCGGAAGATATGCTTGCGATGACGAATGAATATCGAGAGAAATTGCTCGAGGCGGTTGCTGACCACGACGACCACCTTCTCGAGCAGTTCCTTAATGATGAAGAACTGGACCCCGCAAGAGTTCATGAAGCTGTTCGCAAAGCAACTATTAACAACGATATGGTACCGGTTCTCTGCGGTTCCTCTTTTAAGAACAAGGGCGTTCAGAAACTGCTGGATTGTGTTATCGATTTCCTGCCTTCCCCGATTGATATGCCGCCCGTGAAGGGGCACGATCCCAAAAAGCCGTCCAGGACAATCGAGCGTAAACCTGATCCCGACGAGCCGGCGGCGGCTCTTACTTTCAAGATTGCCACCGATCGTTATGTTGGTCGTCTCGGTTACATCAGGGTTTATTCCGGTACTATCAAAGCTGGTTCATATGTGACCAACCCAAATACCGGCCACAAAGAACGTGTTGCCCGATTATTGCGGATGCACTCAAACAAGCGTGAAGATGTTCAGGAAGCCGTGGCAGGTGATATTGTTGCTGTCGTTGGCCTGCGTAAGACCATTACCGGTCATACGCTCTGCGATATTAAGCATCCGATCATCCTGGAAACAATGTCATTCCCCGAGCCGGTAGTATCGGTGTCAATCGAACCGAAGACCGAAGCGGATCAAGATAAACTTGCCAGGGCCCTTGAGAAACTGACCGACGAAGACCCGACTTTCCTGGTAACTCAGAACGAAGAGACGGCCCAGACTATTATCAGCGGTATGGGCGAGTTGCATCTGGAGATTCTTGTTGATCGCCTGATGCGGGAATTCAACGTTAGTGCTTCGGTGGGAAGACCTTCGGTAGCCTACAAAGAGACAATTACCTCTGAGGCCGATGCCGAAGGACGGTTTGTCAAACAGACTGGTGGCAGGGGTCAGTACGGGCATGTCCGCATGCGGATTCGTCCGACTGAAGATGGTAGCCACTTCGTGTTTGTCGATAAGACTGTTCGCGGCGTTATCCCCCGTGAGTATATCTCGGCAGTTTCTTTGGGCGCCAAGGATGCTATGACCAACGGAGGCTTGGGAGGTTTCCCAATGACTGGTATCCACTGCGAATTGTACGATGGTAGTTCGCACGATGTGGACTCCAGCGAGATGGCTTTTCGAGTGGCCGGTTCAATGGCGATGCGGGATGGTGTTCGCAAAGCCAGGCCAGTCCTGCTGGAGCCGATAATGGATGTTGAAGTAGTCGTGCCGGAAGCGTATATGGGGGCCGTCGTTGGTGACCTCAACTCGCGGCGCGGCAAGATAAATGGTATGGTACCTCGTGATGGTATCACGGTAGTGTCGGTTACGGTGCCCTTGTGTGAGATGTTTGGTTACGCCAATACATTGCGTAACATCTCGCAGGGAAGAGCTGTTTTCTCAATGCAGTTCGCCCGCTACATGCAGGTGCCGGCCGATGTTTCAAAGAAAATGTTAGAAGGTGCACGAACATAGATTCGGAGGCGAGCGCAAGTCATGGCGAAGGAGAAATTTGAACGAACCAAGCCGCATGTTAATGTAGGCACGATTGGTCACGTTGATCACGGTAAGACGACGTTGACGGCGGCGATGACAAT
>DAOWIM010000204.1 GCA_030640905.1 bacterium | reverse complement strand
CCCCTCACGTGTGAACCGCATAACGCCACCATAGCAGGTTCGACTAATAACCATCATATCGAGGGGGTTAGGGTTACTATTGTATTTAGCTTTAACCTCGTCATAAACCTCTTGTCGATTCTCGTTGAAGCGCGTAATCGTGTCACGGTAGTAAGAAATAAGCAACTCCGGATCGCTCTGGACCAGCTTCCAGAACTCTACGAGAGGAACGATTACATCGCCCGCGATGCCACGTGCAGGTGCAACTGTCCCCAAGATCGTGCCGATTCCAAGGAAAGGCTCAATGTAGCGGTTATAGTCATTCGGAAAGTAGGCCGTGATCGTATGGGCATACTTATACTTGTTACCAACCCACTTTAGGAGTTGGCCTTTTGGTCTGGTTCCTGGTAATAGCGTAAGTTGCATATAGAGTATCCATAGCACTAATAATTAAATACTCGCATATTCAAACAATATTGTCAAGGTTACTCTGTCAATATGTGATACTGCGGCGCTAACCGCCAAAGGCAAGCGAGGTTCCGGTGGGTGTCAACTGGTAGTGTCGGCCGTTTTCAGCAGGATCGTCTCGGCCTTTCCCCCGGAAATTTCGCTGAGACGCTTGAGTACTTCCTCGACCAGAAACTGAGGAGTAGAAGCGCCGGCAGAGACACCAACAGCATCGACCACCGTTCCGTCTCCAAACCAGGTGGGATCAATTTCCGCGGCTGTGCCAATCAGGTGCGCCTGGGCACAAACCGATTCGGATATGCTGGCCAGTCTTTTTGAATTAGCGGAAGTCTGCGAACCTACGACCAGGATCAAATCAACTTTTGGCGCAAGTTCCAGAATGGCTGCTTGCCGCTGAGTGGTGGCATTGCAAATAGTATCGAAGACTCGTATCTCCGGCCACTTTTCTTTGGCCAGTTTCACAACCGCCGCGAATTCGTCCTTGTGAGCTGTCGTCTGAACTGTCAGGCCAAGCTTGCGATCCTTCCACTCGGGCAAAGCCAGCAATTGCTCGTAGCTCCCGGCAACCGTGATGTGTTTGGAAGCATGACCAACGATGCCGGCTGTCTCATCGTGATCACTTTCGCCGTAATGAATAATATGGCAACCCTCGGAGACCGCTTCGTTGATGATATCATAAATTCGCGAAACCAGCGGGCAGGTAGCATCGACCACCTTCAATCCTTTGGCACTGGCCTGCGCGATGACTTCGGGGGAAACGCCATGTGCTGATATGATTAATGTTCCATCGCTGACATCATCAACCGAAAAAGCCTGCTCCACATCCTGCCGTCGGAACTTCTCGACAACAGCTTCGTTGTGCACGATTTCCTTGAGGATAGTGACACGACCTTTTGCTCTTGCGGCGGTATCTTCCGTTATGTTAATAGCTCGATTGACACCCATGCAAAAGCCATGATATCTGGCAAGGTATATTTTCTTCAGCATCTAACTACCAACAAAGCTCACCCTCGATGAATCTTTTTGAGAGAATCGGTTCGCACAGATTTTCTTTATCCTAAAAAATACCACTAATCTAATCGACAGTCAAAGCAAATTATTTGACAGAAAATACTCAAGCAACCGGGTGTCATCGTCAAGTTCGGCGTGAAAAGCTCCAGCCAGCGCCTTCTCTTGCTTAACCAAGACCGGGGAATCTTTGTATCTAACAACAGTCTCAACGGCTTTCCCGATTCTGGTCACTCTGGGAGCCCTGATAAAAGCAGCCACGATTGACTCCGATCCGTTACCAAGATCAATATCGATCCGGTCCTCAAACGAGTGCAACTGACGACCGTAACCGGTACGGACAACATCGATATCAATAATCCCGAGCGTCTTGACCCCGGCCTGATTGTCCTCGATTTTCCGCGCCAGCATAATCATCCCGGCACATGTTCCATACACAGGCTTTAAACGACAAAACTGCGTCAACGGTTCCCGCAGCTTGAATCGGTCGATCATGATATTCATAGTGGTAGATTCACCACCGGGGAGAATCAAGCCGTCGATATTGTCCAGATGATCCGGCAGTTTGACCAGTTGCGACCGCGCTCCGACTAGTTCAAGTTGATGCTGATGCCGCTGGAAATCTCCCTGGGTGGCAAGAATGCCGATTGTCAAGTGACTGTATTTGCTCATCTCATTGTGCTCGATTCATGGTAATTCCGACCGTCGATCGGCCACGTAATATCAGGGGGTGAAGATAGTATGATTGGAGCTTAACAGCAAGCCGGGTGGTATGGGGGAGATACGGCCACTGCGAGAAGAGAATCCAGCAGGTTGTTGAGAAAGTTTTATTCCGATCATTGTGAGCAAAGCGCGGAGACGTCGGTTATCAAAAGCGACTGGCCGTGTTTTAGTTGACAGATTTGGCTATTATCAGTCTATTTACTGTATAACCAATAGGCTGTTGGTGTAGTCTCGCCGGCGGGCGGACGCAGAAAGGAGGCGCCAATGATCTGAGTCTGCGATAAAGTTGATTACAACCGGAAAT
>DAOWIM010000333.1 GCA_030640905.1 bacterium | reverse complement strand
GAATACGCTGCATGAATACAAGTTTGATACTGTTCTCGACCTCAACCTTGAACCATCGGCTTTCACCTCGTGGGTTCTGCTGAATTTCCCTGACACGGTCAGAATAGGCAGGGGCAATTTCCTGGGGCAGCCATTCTATAACGTTGAGATCAAAACGAAATACCTGCGTGATGAACGGAATATTTACCGCTCGTTGCTGGAAACCGTCGAGACCCTCAAGAACGGTTCCCCCGGCACCACAGCCAGCCGCAAGTAGCCAGTTTCGGAGGAAATGTGTACGTTAAGAAAATCGATATCGTAGGTTTCAAATCGTTCGCCAATAAGACAACTATCTACTTTTCCAATGGCGTTACGGCCATTGTTGGCCCAAATGGTTGCGGGAAGACCAATGTCCTGGACGCCCTGCGCTGGGTGCTGGGCGAGCAAAAAGTCACCCTCTTACGCGGCAGCAAGATGGAAGAGGTGATTTTCAATGGTTCCCGCGACGCCAAACCGCTGGGGATGTCGGAAGTCACGCTCACTCTGATCAATAATCGTGGCGTTCTACCTACTGAGTATTCCGAAGTTCAGATCACGCGTCGGCTTTTCCGTTCCGGTGAGTCGGAGTATCTGCTCAACAAAGTGCCGTGCCGTCTCAAAGACATATCCGAACTATTTTATGACACCGGTGTGGGGGCGCATTCTTACTCGGTGATTCAGCAGGATATGATCGAAGCGGTTATCTCCGACAAGGCCGAGGAACGTCGTTTCCTCTTTGAAGAAGCGGCCGGTATCACCAAGTATAAGCAGCGTCGCAAAGCTGCTGTCAGGAAACTCGACGCTACCGAAAATGACTTTCTCCGTCTCAATGATATTCACGCCGAGGTCCAGACACAGGTCCGCTCACTCAATCGACAGTACCGGAAGGCTGAACGCTACCAGAAAGTCAAAGATGCCATCAAAGCCTGGGAACTTTATCTGAACGCTGACCGACTGAAGACCATTGAGAACGAACGACGCGAAGTTCGGGCTTCGGTTGACAGCCTGACCGATCAGCTGAGCGGCAGAGAAACATCGCTGGACAGTGTTTCGGCTGCCCTTGAGACCGATCGAAAAGAACAGATTGATCTGGAACACCGTCTCAACGGTATCGGTACCGAAGCCTACGACGCGTCGGAAAAAGCCCACACGCTTGAGAATGAGATATCGGTTCTGCGCGAGAAGCGTTCCCACGCCAGGGAGTTGATCGAACGAAATCAGAACGACATCAAGGCGCTCGTCGCTCGTTCGGAGTTACTGACCGAGCAGATAGGTGAAACCGAAGGCGAACTGAATCTCCAGAAGGCTGACGTTGAAAGCATTGCCACTCGTCTGGCTGGTTCGGAGACTTCTCAGGTTGAAGCGGATCGAGCTCTCCTGGCCGCACGTGCCGGTAAGGATCAGGAGAATCGGAAACTGATTGACCTGGAAGGCCGAATTTCATCGGGACGCACTGAAGAGGAAAATGTTCGTCGCCAGGAAGAAGAACTTAACAATCTGCTGGCCAATGCGGACAAAGAAATTGCAGAGAACCAGACTACGGAGAAAGATAGCCTCGGTCATCACAACGACGCACAAGAAAAGCTCAATCAACTCGTGGGGAACAAAGCCGAAACTGACGAGAAGATTGTATCGGCCAATAACGAGCTTGCGCAGCTGACTGAGCAGATCGAAGAGTTGACACAGGAGATCGCGACCGCTACCGCTTCAATCGAAGCCTGCCTGGCACGCAAGAACCTGTTGAAAGAAATGATGCTCTCCTACGAGGGTTATGAATCCGGTGCCGTTGCAGCGATGGAATCGCGCGACCGTTGGCCGGCCATTGTTAGTACGGTTGCCGAAGCATTTGTTCCGACCGAAGGCCTTGAGGTTGCCGTTGAAGCCGCTCTGGGTGAACTGGCGGGATTTGTAATTTGCGGGGAGCGAAAGACTGCCGAGGAGATTATTCGGTTCCTGCAGAGTGAAGGTAAGGGACGGGTCGGTATCCTGGTACCGGACTCCGGCACCCTGAACCCGCTGGTGAAGCGCCCCGAACTCGACCTGCCTGAATTCACCGGTTGGATGGATGCTTTTGTGTCCACCTCCGATAATCTGCGTCCGCTGATGGAAGCTGTCCTTTCCCGCGTGGCTGTCTTTGAAGCGGGTGCTGATCCCTCTCAGTTGCTGGAACGTCTCCCCTATGGATTTAAGGCTGTTTCAACCGACGGCACGCTCTACAGCAAGAACGTGATCGCCGGAGGTTCGGAAGACAAGTTCCCGCTCTTCAGACGCAAGGAGAAAGTGGCTGAACAGGAACAAGCTGCTGCTACGCTCCAGCAGACGCTGGGCGAATTGGAGAACCGTCGCAATCAGACTACCGCTCGACAAGCCGCGCTTCGCACCGAGATTACCGGACATAATGAAAACCTCGTGTTGATTTCCGAGGAGATCGAGCAAGTACAGCAGAAACTGAACGATTTCAAGTATCGACTACAAACTATCGGTAACGAGATAGCGCGAGTCGGCAGGGAAAAGCAAGCCACTTCCGGCAAACTTGAGCAACTCCGTCAGCGTCAATATGATTTGGGGCTTGACACCTCTTCCCTCTCCGGGGAGAAAGCCTCGTTGATGAGCTCCATCACCGCCTCCGATACCGAGCTTGAAAAGTTAGAGGTTGCCGCTGCTGCCTGTCAGGAGAAAGTGTCCAACCTGCAAATCGAAACGGTTGAAGCTCGCAGCCACATTGAACAAACCGAAAGCAAGATCACGCATCAGAGTGAATTGAAAAACGAGCTTGATAATACACGAGTCATCAAGTCAGAGGAAATTGACCAGGCCCGAGAGCTGATCGAACAATCGGGTGGGCAGATTGACGATCTTGAAGGTAATCTCAAAGAAACGTTCGAACAGCGCAACAAAATAGGCAACCGGCAAAATCTGCTCCGATCGTCGCAGGGAGAATTGCAGGAGAAGGTCAACGAGAAGGAAGCGAAGCTCAAACTCCTTCGTTCCGAAAAGGACGAACTCAGCAGCAAGCTGCACCAGTTCGATATCCGACTAACGACCATTGAATCTGAGGTTAACAGTATCCAAGAACGAATTCGAGAGGATCATGATGTTGATATTCGTTCCATTGAAGCTCCCTCTCCCGATGAAACGATCACAGCCGATCAGGCTGCCGAGCAACTCCAGACGCTCAAGGAGAAGGTCAAGAAATTCGGCTTAGTCAATCTGCTAGCTCTTGAGGAATACCAGGTGGCATTCGATCGCGAGAAATTCCTGCGGGAACAACTGGAGGACCTTACTGCCGCCAAGAAAGACCTCAACGAAACAATCGGTCGCATCAACAATACTGCACGCCAGTTGTTTGAAGATACGCTTACTAAAGTACAAGAACATTTCCAGAAACTGTTTATCGAACTCTTCACCGGAGGGGAAGCATCGATCCACCTTGAGGACCCGAGCGACCCGTTGGAGTCCAATATCGTGATCTCGGCTCGACCAAAAGGCAAGAAGCTTCTTCCGATAACGATGATGTCCGGCGGCGAGAGAGCCCTAACTGCGATTTCACTACTGTTCTCGCTCTATATGGTCAAACCTTCGCCATTCTGTATTCTTGATGAGATCGATGCGCCTCTCGATGATGCCAACTGCCATCGTTTCCTGAAGATCATTGCCAGTTTCTCCAAGCAGACGCAGTTTATCACTATCACACACAACAAGATTACGATGGAAGCCGCCCACAACCTCTACGGCATCACGATGGAACAACCGGGCATCTCAAAGCTTGTGGCCGTGAAATTCAACGATATTGCCGGCGATGTAAGAGCTGCTGAAGACCTGGTCAATACGAGTGTTGCCGATGATCTGGTCGAAAAACCAGAGACAACACTGGAAGCTCCGGCGATAATCCAAGAGCAACCGGTAGAGATCGTAGCAGACCCGGTGGAGAATACTCCGCTTCCCGAGACGGTCGTCGACAGGCTGACACCGACGGTAACCGTTTCGGTGGAAGACGACGCTGACGATACCGAGTTGACGTAAGACTGTTTCATGGCCAATCCGTTCGACAAACTAAAAAAGTCGCTTTCTCGAACGAAAGACAATCTCTTCGGAAAGATATCTGCCGTCTTAGGGCGCGAAAAGATCAGCGACGACCTGCTTGATGATATTGAGGAAATCCTGATTGAGGCGGATATCGGCGTGCAGGCTTCGGCCCGCTTGATTGAACGTCTCAGGGAGAGCGTTTCAGAGAACCGGGTGACCGATGCTGACGATATATTTACACTGCTAAAAAATGAAATTGCAACGATGCTCGGCGAGCTCAAACAAAGTTCCGCCGTCGATTCGAACGCTTCACCTGTGGTGTGGCTCATCGTAGGTGTAAACGGAGTCGGCAAGACTACTACAATCGGCAAGCTGGCCACGCTCTTTGCCACCGAAGGCAAGAAGACTATGATTGCCGCCTGTGATACGTTCAGAGCCGCTGCTATCGACCAGATATCGATCTGGGCAGAACGCTCCGGAGTGGAGATCATCAAGTCTCAGGAGGGTGCCGATCCGGCCGCAGTTGCTTTCGACGCTGCCGCTGCAGCTCGCGCTCGTAACGCTGATATATTACTGGTGGACACAGCCGGACGGCTTCACACAAAATCGAATCTGATGGCCGAATTGGAAAAGATCAAGCGAGTCATGACCAAAGCTCTGCCCGATTGCCCGATCCACACCAAACTGATCCTCGACGGCACCACCGGCCAGAACGCTCTCTCGCAAGTATCGGTATTCACCGAGGCGGTCGGCTGCGACGGTCTGATCATCACCAAGCTTGACGGTACCGCCAAGGGCGGCGTGATTATAGCCGGAGCTGAGGAGCTTGGCGTACCGATTGATTACATCGGACTCGGTGAAGGGGTCGATGATCTTCAGCCGTTTGACGCCGACAAGT
>DAOWIM010000022.1 GCA_030640905.1 bacterium | reverse complement strand
TGCGCCAGCCAATCCTGTCGGCCAACGCAAGCCACAATAATACTGGTGATTATCGTCATTGTCAAGCGATAATTTGGTGGTTTAGGACAAAAAGTCCTTGAGCATTAACGGGTTAAGCGATATTGAGAGTTGAGCCGAACTGGGGTCAACCAGAGAGACCGGCCATTTGCATGAAGGTCTCAGACTTGAGATATTCCTCACGCAACTGGTCGCCAAGAGGCTCAAGCGATTCCTCGGTCACCTGCATGTATTCCAGGATGGTTTCATCAGCAACACCGATTACATCGCCTTCGGATTCGTCATAGAATGTCTTCTTGGCCACATAGTCGGCCAGATAAATCAGGTAGGCGATTGGGTCTTCTGCTTCACATATCTGCGGGCTGTGATGGAAAGTAATGGCGTCGACCAGCCGGGTGGGGATTTTCCACTGGACGGCCAAAAAGCCCCCGATCTGAGCGTGATTGTAACCGAGGATGCGTTCCTCGATTTCGACATCGGAAGCCGTACTATCTTTTGCCCTCTCCTGAAGCAGTTGTTTGTGCTCGTCGGGGAGGAAACATGAAATCACTATTTTGCCAACATCGTGGAGCAGGCCACTTGAGAAGGCGGCATCAGGATTGACCATCCCCCTGACTCTGAGCTTGTTGGCCATCATTCGACCACAGAAGGCAGTAGCCAGCGAATGTCGCCAGAACTTTTCCTGATATTCCTGGTCAACATTATCGCCCTTGAACATATCCAACACCGAGGCCGACAGCACCAGATTCTTGATAGCTTCCAATCCAATAATAATCACAGCCTGCTTGACCGAATCGATTTCACGGCTCAAACCATAGAAGGCCGAGTTGGTAAGCTTGAGAACTTTGACCGACATACCGGGGTCTTCGGAAAGAATCGAAGCGATATGCTCTGCCGATACGTTGGGGTCGTTAATGACTTTCTGTATCTGATGGAAGACAATTGGCGGGGTCGGAAGATTGCGTATGTTGGTGACGACCCGTTTGACTTTGCTGTCTATGCTGGCTGTAATGGTCTCAGACATCTGTCCTGTTTTCCGTATCCCGTATCAGTTCTTCGGCGAGCCTGGCTACTGTTTCTTTGACAACATCGGGGCGGTCATAGAAACCAGTTTTGATTCGCTCACGGACTGTTTCGAGCCGGTCGTCGGAATCAGAGGAGACCTTGCTTACAGTGGAATTTTCATCTCCTGCCTGCTGCCGCTCAATCCCGGAAGGCCAGCCAAAATCTTCTGGCCCGTAAGTAACCTTAGTCTGTTTATCGGTAGTTCCCGGTTGATTTTGAGTCAATTCCAGTCGATCACGGGCTGATTTTTCTGATTTGACCGGTGAATCCCCAGCAGGAGTTGCTTGTTTGCCGGTTTCCTCCGGTTTCAGATTTTTCTGCCTCAGTCGTCGTCCTTCCCCGGCATCATCCGGAGGTCGGTCAGGTGGTAACGATCCAATCGTCATCGTTAGTTCCTATCCAATTCTCATTTCCCATATTTGTCTCTCTATACCGTAGCGGAGTCTCGGCTCTTCCTTATTTCTTACCATCGACCAACTGCGGCGCCGGCTCAAAGTTGTTGATATACTGAAGGATTTTCTGGCTGTTCTGAAGCTCGCCCAGTTCCATTTTGATCCGTTCGTACTTGCCTCGAATATACTCCTCACTTTCGCGCACCAGGGCAGCATTCTTCTTAACAAGGGTGATGATACTGTTGACGATTTTCTTGATCTCCGGCAGAGTGGACACGGCTTTGAAGAGAGCCTGATCCTTCTGACGAAGCCCCTCGATTCGCTCTCCCGATTTTCTAATCCGTTGATGACAACGTTCGATTTCGGCAAAGAGATCAAGCAGGTGTTCATCCTTCTTGTACTTGATGACGTCCCGCTGTTTGTCAAGCATGACGTACAAGCTCTGGTAGAAGGAATACTCTTCTTTCAGAGCGGTGCTCAGTTCTACTTCGAACCGATTGAAGGCTTGTCTGTCAATAGAATTCACGATTACACCGATATGGAAAAGCCACTGGTCTCGGGAACCGGCGCTTTGTTGTCCGATTCGGAGGCCGCGGCTGGTTGCTGTTCTTTCAAACCCTGCCAACCCTTGCGAAGGTTGGTGAGCACTTCTATGATGCTGTCAATTACGGCGATGTCCTTGGTGGCTACCACAAGGTCGGTCTGAGCAATGATATAGGTATATAGCTTACCCAGGTTCTCGGCTACTTCGCCACCCTTTTCGGGGTCAAGCGTCGTGAAGAGATGGACCACGAATTTCCGCGCTCTCTCCAATGTCTTGTAACCACTATCCCAATTTTCATCGACGTAGGCGTCGCGGGCCTGGTTATAGTAACTCAGGGCGCCGTCATAGACCTGAAGGATCAGGTCAAGCTGTGATTTGCCGAGCGTGTCACTCTCGCGGTAAGCTCCTATCTTGTTGTCCATGGTGCTCCTATCAATTCGGTTGTTAGTTGCGCGATCCAAATCCCCAGTTAGCATTTATTGAAGCCAGTTGGTTGTCGAGGAAGAGGCCCTGACTGTTAAATTGTCCTATTGCTTGTTCCATTGCCCAGAATCTCTTGTAGAGCGATTCCCGTCGGCGCACGAGTCGTTCATCGATGTCTTCCACTCTCTCCAGCAGCAACTCATTCTGAGCGCGATACGAACTAATTTTTCGGTAGAACGTTCCTTCGCTGGCCTTGGTCAGGCTGCTGACAACATCGCCCATCCTTGATGCCACGCCCTTGGAAACAGTAATAGTGCCCTCGGTACCATCGACAAGTTGACTCTCATCGTAAGTAATTTTTAGTTTCAATCCGGCAGTGGTATCGTTGTCGTCCTTGCCGGTCAAGTACTGGCCCCTACCCTCGGCCAGCTCGCCGTTGATAGTGCCTTCAACGTTCTGCCCATCAACAACCACCCCCATCAACATGCCGATTTTCAAGTAGGCGTTGTCCGTCTGCGTGCCTACCGTTTTGACTGACGAAGTCTCACCGTAGGTGTTGCTCTCAAATGACAGGTGACCTTGCCCACCACCGTCGTCCACCCAGACAACCGAAGTTCCCATGGCACCTATCTTACTATCGGCGTCCATCTTCGCCTGAATCTCTGCAACCAGATCAGCGGTGGTGTTGTAAGTACCGGCGGTCAGCGCGATTTCGTCTGAGATGATTCCGTCGACGATCAACTGCAACTTGTTGTTGGAGCTATCAAGAGTCAGGGCGGTGCTTGAGGGATTATCGATCTGGGTCCCGGTGTAACCGCCGTGGGTTGCCGCTTTGGTGACATCGACTGCGAACGTGCGCCCCCCGACAATATCTTCTGATGCGGTCACGAGGCTGATATAATTTGTATCCGAATCTCCGCTGGTTGTGAAGATGCGGATGACGTCATCGAGATTGTTCTGGAGAGCGTCGGTCAGAGCAGAGCTGTCCTTGATCGACAGCGTACTATCGGCGCCGGAACGAATGCCGATTGCGTAGAGTTGGTTAAACTTGCCCTCGATGCCATTCACGGCCGAAGCGACGACCATTCGGAGAGAACTCTGCATCGACATTATCGTGGAGTCACCAAAGAGAATGCCGGATTCCTCGGTGTCGGTGTCGTATGTATTTTGACCGTCGATAAACTCCTGAACGGCATTGTACTGGTCAATAAAGGCCTGTATCTGACCCTGAACTGCGGCTGTATCAAGCGAAGTGGAAATTGTCTCGTTGGTCCCGGGTGTGGTTGTTTTGTTGACCGTCAGGGACAAACCGGAAATGACATTATCAAACGTATTGGAACTGGAAGTAACCGTTATTGGTGAACCACCGGACCCACCCGCAGAGCCAAAGGCAATTTTAGCATCGGCCGCACCCTGCAACAACGGCGCGAATCCCTGCACCTGAAATGTATCTCCCGCCGTCAGAGCGCCATCGGTAAACGAAAGCGTCAATCCATCAGAACCGGCTCCGGCCAGAATCACTTCGGCATCGGCTTCGTCAACCGAAATCGTGCCGGTGTTTGTACCGTCGTCCCAATCAATCAGGAT
>DAOWIM010000200.1 GCA_030640905.1 bacterium | reverse complement strand
CCTTCAAATTCGATTGTCGTCGCCTGCCTGAGAACGGACGAGCCATAGTCGGGGTCACGCAAAGCTATCTGGCCGTATTTTGCCGAAGCGAGCGTCAGCCACCCGATGAAGATGATCGCGACCGGCGTCACGAAAAAAAGCAGGCGATTGATTCTGATCTTGAAGGTCAGTTTCTTGCGAGCATAAAAATAGTATCCGAGACCAAGCGGTATCGCCAGCAGCATGGCGGTCGGTTTGTTGAGAATCAATAGTCCGGTCAGGATTCCGGCCACTATGTATAGTTTACGACGGTCGTCTTCGAAGGCTCGTATCAGGCAGTACATGGTCAACAGGATCAAGAATGATGTCGATGTCTCCAGCAGCAACATAGAGGACGCCAAAACAAATGGAAAGTAAGCGGCGTAGAGACATCCGGCGATAACGGCGGCCCGGCGGCCCACCAGCCTCAGAGCAACCAGTATGAGCAGCCAGTTGGAGAGAAGGTCCAGAACAATTCCGAACAGGCGGGCGAAGGTGAAGTCGGCTATCGGGGCCAGGAAGAAAATGATTGCCAGAAAGAATGGATAAAGCGGTCCGCTGACAAAAAGCTCGTCACGCGCCTGCGTCAATGAATGCGGGGTGTAGTGAAACCATTTTATCTGCTCCCCCTGGATATACTTTTCGTAGTAGTGCTTAAACTGATACCGACCCTCTCTTTCGTCGGCAACAAGTTGAGTTGCCGATGTATCGACGTACGAAATCAGACCGAGGGCCGCCGTAGTATAACGCCGTGCGTCCCACATCACCGGGAGGACATCGCCGGAAGCCACAAAGCCGATTCGAAAAATCGCCGAGACAATCAGAATCCCGAAAATCCATCTCTTCAAATTGGGGCTTCCCATGATCTGTCCGGTCACTCCTGCAACGGATCAGTCTTAGCTGGCATCAAGTTCACTGGTGGCACCCTCTTCAATAGTACGCAGAGTGAGGTGTTCCTTTTTGAGGAAATAGAATCCCATCAACGTAACCATCAGGTATTGAGTAGCGTGCAGAACAATCGCGCAGGAGAGTGCTTCCTCCTTGGAGATTCCGTACATCATCAACGAAAGCACCGCCCCGGCATGATAGACGCCAACGAATCCGGGTGACGATGGCACCAGAATGGAGACTGATACGACAACAAGCAGATAGAACGAGGCATCAAGTGGCAAGTCGAATCCAAAAGCCTTGAAGACAAACCAATTGGACAGACCCATCAGAACCCAGATGAGCAACGTCTGGACTGACACCCAGAGAACGCTCTTTAGGTCGGTAAGAAACGCCAGACCCTCGGAGAACTTCATGATTATGGTCTTGATGAAGTTCTTCGCTCTATCCGGCAGGAAGAAAAGATAGCGGGTGAGGAACCTACCTGCCTGGTCAGGTTTATGGCCGAGCACTAACATCGATACGATTCCCATGAGGGCAACGCACAGTGTCAGGCCGAGTCCAAGTTTCATCCGGTCATCGAACTCAACCGGAGAGACGGTCAGAACCAGACCAAAAATTAACAGCAGGGCGATCAGATCGAACACCAGTCGCTCGACAAAAATATTGGCCAATGAAGCGGATTTTGAAATATCGCGATCCTGCGATGATAACGAATATGCCCTTACAAATTCGCCGAGCCTCAACGGGAGAACATTGTTGGCCATGAATCCGATACAAGTGGCCGCAATTAGATTTGAGAACGCAACTTTCTTGATTGGCGCAACCATGAAATGCCAACGGTATGCTCGCTGATACATCGTAAAAACAATAAAGATGGCATTTGGAATCAGCCAGTAGTAGTTAGCGCCGCTCAAAGCCGAATACAAATCCGCAAAGTTGACATTACGAAACAGGAACCAGAGCAACACTACCGAGATAGTCAGACCAATAAGGAGATACATGTATTTTCGTTGTCGAGCAGTCATCGCTTTTCCATCATCTCATTAAGCAGGGTTTCAAATTCTCTGGCCGCCGAGTCCCAACTAAACCGAGCGGCCCACTCTAACCCGCCCTCCTGGAGCCTTTGCCGCAGGTCCGTGTCGGTGAGGATCATCATCAACTTCTCCGCCAGTTGTTCGATATTTCCATATTCATAGAGCAAACCAGTTTCACCGTCACGCACTGAATCTCTCAGGCCGGGAGAGTCGGCGGCAATTACGGTTGTCCCGACCGAGTTGGCTTCGATGTTGGTCAACCCCCATCCTTCTTTGGACGATGGCAGCACGGCAACATGCGAACGCCGCATATGTTCAACCTTCTTCTCCATCGAAACAAATCCGGTGAACTCAACACTCGCCTCAAGCTTAAGACTGGCCGTCAACGCCTTGAGCGCGTCCAGATAATCCCCGGCACCAACAACAATCAGCCTGGCGTCGGGCAGTTTCTTACGGACAATATCAAATGCCTGTATTAAATGCTGAACCGACTTGTACTTCTTGATACGTCCCAGATAGAGGATCGTTGGTTGCTCGTATTTCGGCACCGTGTTGTCAGGCGCATAAACTTCGCGATCTATCCCGCAATGTACAACCGATATATCACTCCGAGGCACCCCACGCGCGACGAGATCATCGGCGGTTGATTCTGATATGACATTAAACGGTCTCCCCCGGTAAACAGGCACCAGCGGCTTCTCAAACATGTAGATATAGCTGCCAAGCACAAAATTTATCTCATCGAATACAGTAGTGGCAAACAGGTGTGGCACAACCACGAGCGTACGGATATTGAGATAGAGCGGCGTGTAAAACGGTATCTTGTTTATGTCTTCAATAAGAAGATCAAAATCCCCTTCGCGGACCAACCGACGCAGATGAAAGGGAGCGACAAGATTAAAGTTGTACCGGTTTCCCCGCCGCACAATCCGAACGCCCTCAACCGTTTCTTCGGGGAGACAGTCGCTCCATCCCGAACAGAACAGCGTTACCTCGTGGCCATAGCTGACCAACCGTCTGAGCAACTCCTCAAGGTGCACCTCGGCACCACCGCCATACGGGTTTTTCAGGTCGTTCCAATTGAGCGCAAGAATCTTCACGGGCTATTGGTATCTTTCCCTTTAGAGATCAAAGCTCCCTCAACTTCCTTGAGCATGTTGGCCGCTTCCTGATCGCCCGGATTGAATCGCAACCAGCGTTGGAGCAACGCGTGCATCCTGGCTGCATCCTTGATTCCATAGTAGTATCGCATCAATTCGCGAAAAGCCGGACGGAATTTTGGATCGCTGGTCAGGGTCGCCTCAAGTAATCGAATCCCGGCAAGCTGGTCACCTTCCTTCAGTTCCAGTCGAGCGAGATAAGTATTCAGCCAGGAACGGTTGCTGCCGCCAGTAGTGTCAATCAGAGCTCGCAGTTCCTCCAGTCGTCCCTGATCGGAGAGGAAATTGGCAAGAGCCTGCAAAGCGCCACGGTATCCCGGCGAAATATGCAAAGCTCGACGCACCATCTCCTCGGCTCGAACTGTGTCACCCCGTCTTTCAAATTCCTCGGCAGTCATAATCAAACCGTTAGCATATGTGGCGGTCATCCGCATTGATGTCTCGTTCTTGTAGATAGTCGGATCATCGTATCCATCGGGTCGAAACCGTTGCGAATCGGAGAAGTATCGATAAGAACCTTCTGCATCAACCCTGATCTCGGTAGCCTCTTCATTGAACAGCCAGGTCATCCCGAGCAACGTAAGATGGCCAGAGATAGCCTGCCCTCGGATTCGCCGCGCACTTTCCGGTGTCGTCACTGAGTAATTTATCGGTCGGTTGGTACGATTGTTGACGACGATAGCATCGGCTAATTGATCCTGCAAACGAAACACCAGGCCACCTCGAGTACGGTAGGGTCGCAATTGATCGACCTCACTCTCACTCCAACCAATATTAACACCGAGAATACTTGCGACCTGTTTGACATACCATTTCATATTGCCAAGTGTCAAATTCACAACGGCAACATCGGGCCGAACACCAAAGACTTCCTGGAGACACCAGACCGGGAAGGTGTCATTATCACCGAATGTAAACAGTACAGCGTTTTCCTGAGCAGAACTGAGAATGTTGCTGCCATAGTTGTAGGCCAGATAGTTTCGTGAACGATCACAGAAGTAGTAATTGTTGGCCAGGGCAAACGAAGGCAACAGAAACAGAACCATCATGGCCGCCAGAATGACCGACCGTGGGCCCGATGCAAATTTGCGCGTCATCTCTCGAACAGTCTGAATCACCATGCTCAAGCCAATCCCGATCATCAGACCAAAACAGATAAAAGCCGGTGTAAAGAAGTAGTCCCGATCGCGCACCTCCAGATGCGCCCTGCCGGCAATCATCGCCTGTCTGGTGCCATCGGAAAAATTCATATACAGTATCAACCCCACCGAGCTGATTATGAACATCAACAGCAGCGGCAAGCCAAACTCAGACCGTCGCCGTATCACCTCCCATATCCCAAAGACACCAATCAAGAAGATTATGACAAACTTAGGGCCAACGATTCCATACTGCTCCTGGAAAAAGCCCCAGAAACCCATTCGACGATGCATACCAAATTGATTCCCCCATTCGCCGCGACGTAGAAACATCCGGTCGATCATCGACTGTGAACCATACTGGCGTCGCTCAAGGTAATTAACGGTAGTAGCGATACTTTCAGACGGGTTATTCTGATTTATTCGTGGTTGTTGCGATGACCGAACCGGCAGGAACAAGTGGATCGAGAATCCTGCTGCAGCCAGCAGAATGACAACAAGGCCGGTCTTCCAGTGCGGCACCTTGAATCCAAAGCCGAGGATCAGCAGTACCACTACCCCGCCTGCCAGTCCATAGACAAACTCGTATATTCCCACAACCACCAGTGATGAACAAAGCAGAGCTATCAGGATGGGCCAGCGGACGTGACGCCGGATCACCCAGAGTAACACCGATACCAACAAGGCCGACACAAACAAGAAAGGTTGATATCCTTTAACCGTCAGCAAGGCCATCGCAAGAACGCCCGATGCCAATATAAATCCAGCCGCCATTAACGATGCACCGCTTTTGCCCCTGCGATTTTTCTCCCGGTAATATTGAAATAACAAGTAACAACCGGCCAGAATCAAAATGCCAAATGCAAACCGCCCAACTGTCGAGAACACATCAATAACACCTGAGCCAAGCAGTTCTCCCCCACCAACCCGATTGACCGCAGCATTGGCAATGAAAGCCAGCATTGGCAGAAGAGCTACCGCAAAACCAGCCGTTACGATTAAGTGAAGTTTTGGAATCTGCTCCAGTGAAAATATATAGAAAAGGTAGCAGACAAACACGACCGCCACGGCAACGTAGTATGGAATCTCCCCGGGGAGGGACGACATCGCGAACACCAAGAAAAGTTCAAGTACCACAAATGCCGCTATCGCAAACCAGATTCGCCGGTCAGCTTCTTTTTTCAAAACAAACGGAATGCTCACAGCAACCAGAGCCAAAAATGTCGTCATGTGTACGCCTATCCCGAGAAAACCAAGATAGATGGCTACGAGCATGATACGATCAGCCAATGCACTCCCACGGCGATCAATGTATTTCAGCATCAGCCAGAAGATCAGCATAACTAACATCATCGACATGCCGTAGACTTCCGCCTCCACTGAATTGTTCCAGTTGGTCAAACCCCAGGCTAAGAACAACGCTCCGGAAGCAGCGCCCGCGTAGGTTAGCAGTCGGGTGTATGTGGCGCCGCGATCATCCAGACAGGCGCGCAGGACACGCACGCCGATCAAGTAGCCAAAGACGGCGGTGAACGAAGAGCAAACAACCGACAAATAATTAACTCGGGCGGCAATGTCTGTCGCTATTGGCAGCACGGAGAAAAGTCGCCCCATTAAAATGTACAGCGGCGTTCCGGGCGGGTGAGGGATCCCCAGGATGTACGAGCAGGCCACAAATTCACCGCAATCCCAGAATGAGAGTGTCGGTGCTTTGGTCAGAGCGTACACGACAAAAGCGAGGATACCGACACCAGCGGCTATCAACGCATTGGTGCGATCAAATTTGCCCGGATCAAACTTAGTCATTCAGATATGCCGTCGTCAATTTTCTGCATGCAATAGTCATTTGTGGTGTCGGTCAAAACTTGGACAATATAGCATTTTTCAAACCAATGTCCAATACTGACCGCACCAAGTCATCCCTGGCTTTTTATAGTCTGCCGGACATACTGGTCGAGCACACCATTGATAAACGAGAACGACTCAGCGGTCGAGTACGTCTTGGCCAGTTCGATAGCCTCGTTAAGCACAACCTTCACCGGCGTCTGCGGGATTTTCTCAAGCTCCACCAGCCCCATTCTGAGTATGGTTCGGTCAATCATAGCGATCCGTTCCAGGGCCCAGTTTCTGGCGAGACCAGAAATAATCCCGTCAGCCCATTCCTGGTGCTCGCTCACGAGTTGAAACAGGTGTTTGGCAAACTCGGCATTTTTCCCCGAGAGTTTCTCATCTTCCATGATTCCGGAGAAATTACTCTCCGGATCGAGGTCGTTATGAGAAGAGGCGTAGAGCGCATGAAGGACCAGTTCCCGGGCACGGTGTCTGGAAGATTCTGCCATCAGGTCCCGATTTCCTTGTAGAGATTGAGCATTTCGATTGCAGCCTCAGCGGCATCCCAACCTTTATTACCGGCCTTGGTTCCGGCTCGTTCGATTGCCTGCTCAAGAGTGTCGGCAGTAACCAGCCCATAAATTACCGGTAGGCCAGTCTCCATAGCAACTTTGGCAATACCCTTGGATGCTTCGTTAGCGATATAATCAAAATGCGGCGTTGCTCCTCGAATGACAGCGCCAAGACAAATCACGGCATCGTACTTTTCCGAATGGGCCATTTTCGAGGCAACATACGGAACTTCGAAAGCGCCCGGCACATACGCAACACTGACCTGCTTCTCGGTGGCACCGTGCCGAGTCAGGCAATCAATCGCTCCGGAGAGCAGCTTGTCGGTCAGAAAGTTGTTGAAACGGCTGACCACGATTCCAAATTTGAAACCCTCAGCCTTCAGCGTTCCTTGATAAATTTGATAACTCATTTTTCCATCTCCTGTCTTGCGTCTAATTGAGCAAGTGTCCCATCTTGTCACGTTTTGTCTGCAGATATACCTGATTATGTTTAGTCGGCTCTATCTGCAAAGGTACGCGGTCGGTGATTTCCAGACCGTAGGCACTGAGACCGATCACTTTCTTCGGATTGTTCGTCATCAGGCGAATCGAAGTCAACCCGAGATCAGCCAATATCTGAGCGCCGACACCGTAATCGCGCAGGTCGGCCTCAAAACCAAGTTCTTCATTGGCCTCAACAGTGTCCCGCCCGGCCTCCTGAAGTTTGTACGCCAGGATCTTATTGGCCAGTCCTATCCCTCGTCCTTCCTGTCGCATATAGAGAAGAACGCCGGAGCCTTCTTTGTCGATTGCTCTCATTGCGGCATGAAGTTGAGAGCCGCAGTCACAACGGGAAGATCCAAAAACATCTCCGGTTAGACATGAGGAATGCACGCGCACCAGTACGTCCTTAGCACCGACCACATCACCCTTAACGAGCGCCATGTGATGATGATCGTCAGTCTCCGACCGATAAAGATGAAGCCTGAAATCGCCAAACATGGTTGGAAAATCGACGGTTTCGATCTTGCTGACGAGGTTCTCAATTTTGCGACGGTAGGCAATGAGGTCTTGAATCGTAATGATCTTCAACTTGTGCTGCTTAACAAATTCCATCAAGCGCGGTACGCGCATCATCGAACCGTCTTCGTCCATGATTTCACAAAGCACGCCGACCGGTCTCAGACCTGCCATACGCGCCAGATCGACAGTAGCCTCGGTGTGTCCCGCTCGCGTCAGCACGCCGCCGTCAAGAGCCTTAATCGGGAAGATGTGACCGGGGCGTCCCAACTCTTCCGGCTCGGCCGCATCATCGGCCAGCACTTCGACAGTTCGGGCCCGGTCATAGGCTGAGATTCCGGTGGTCGTCCCTTCGGTTGCATCAACCGACACGGTAAACCTCGTCCCTAACAACGCAGTATTGTTCTCCACCATCTGGTTGAGTTTGAGTCGTTCGATACGATCTTCAGTCATTGGGCAGCAGACCAAACCTCGCCCGTGCAGGGCAAAGAAGTTGATTGCTCCTGGAGTTACTTTCTCAGCGGCCATGATCAGGTCGCCCTCGTTTTCACGATCTTCGTCATCGACAACAACAATAAATTTCCCCGCTTTGATATCTTCGATCGCATCGGGTATGCTGTCGAACTGATACTTTTCGTTCATATTACCATCCACACTCTTTTAGTTTGTTTATCGTTAGATCACTCGCCCGGCCGGTTTGCCTTAGACGAAAAATATATTTCCCTACAAGATCAAATTCCAGATTGACTTCCTGGCCGGATTTCCACAACCCGGCAGTGGTGGCAGCGGTCGTATGCGGTATCAGGTTCACACTCAGCCCACCGGACCTGATTTCGTTGATCGTCAGAGAGAGACCGCTGATTGCCACCGATCCTTTCTCAATGACAAGGTGGTCGTACTTCTGATCGTATGTTACCGATACGACAACCGAGTCCCCTTCCTGACGAACGTGATCAATCCTGCCTATGTCGTCAACATGGCCACTGACCATATGTCCGCCAAGACGATCACCCAGTTGCAGAGCACGTTCCAGATTGATCGAACTGCCGAGACGATACTTACGCAGGATCGTTCTGTCGATTGTTTCCTGCGATGCTTCGACCCGAAAGCAGTCATTGCCAAACGACACCACTGTCAGACAGGCACCATCACAGGCGACCGACTCACCGATTTTCATATCCTTGATGTCGAGATTCGATGCTACCGTAAGAAGCGTATAATTTCCGCGCGTACCTATCTGACGAATGTTACCAACAGTTTCAATCAAACCCGTAAACATCAGTCCTCCTCCCAGCGAGGGTAACCAACGACATGACAGTCGGGACCGTCGGAATCAAAGGAGACGTTCTCAAGTCTTATCGCTCCAGCAATCTGCTTTATGTTGAGGTTACCTACCGCCTCGACACCCTTACCGAGGAGAAGCGGGGCAACAATCGCTACATACTTGTCCACAAGTTTGGCTTTCACAAATGATGTCACCAGGCGACTTCCCCCTTCCACCAACAAAGACCGAAGCCCAAAATCGTCGGCCCTCTTCAGAAAATCCTGCAGATCAAGAAGTCCGCGTCGATCTCGCCGAATTTTCCATAGGATAACGTCCTTTGCCTTTCGGGTACGACCAAATCGTTCGATCTCTTTCTCCGGTCCGGCAACGATAGTCCGAAAGTCATCGTTGTTATCAAGCAACGCACACTTCAAGGGAAACTTCAGCGATCCTGATAGAACTATCCGATACGGATTTTCTCCGCGAACATGTCTGACCGTCAAGGCGGGGTTATCAGTCAGGACCGTTCCCATTCCAACTACGACACCGTCAGCATCGGCCCGCAACTGATGGGCATACCGGCGTGAAGACTCCGATGATATCCAACGCGAATCTCCGTTAGCTGTAGCGATACGGCCATCCAGCGTCTGAGCCGTCTTGACAACAATGAACGGTCGACTGTTATGATAGTAGCCAAAATAGGCATCGTTGAGCATGATCGCTTCGCGACGCATTGAACCGACTTCGACTTTGACACCGGCTTTGCGAAGAATTCTGAAACCGCGCCCGTTCACTGTCGGGTTGGGGTCTTGAACCGATGCTACAACTCGCTTGATTCCGGCGTTGATTATCGCAGTGGTACAGGGTCCGGTGCGACCGGTGTGAGAGCAAGGCTCCAGATTTACATAGAGGGTTGACCCTCTGGCATCAGCACCGGCTTTCCGAATCGCAAGCGTCTCGGCGTGCGGTCTTCCGGGACCGGCATGAAAACCACGACCAACGACTCTGCGCCCCTTGACGAGAACAGCCCCGACCATCGGATTGGGCGAAACCGCGCCTCGGCCTTTCAGCGCCAGGCTGATAGCGTCGTTGAGATGATCAATGTCGACCATAGTGGCCATCAAAAAAACCCCGTAATCTGCTCGGGGCTATGTGGCAAGTGTGGTTGCATCCAAACGGACACATCACTACAAAACCTTCTACCATCCGGACTATTACCGTCGGCACCTGAATTTCACAGGATCAGCCGGGAGTATCCCGGGTCGCGGGCTTTCACCGCCGGTCGAGGAATTTCGCCTCGCCCCGAAGATTTACGTTTAACAATCTTCTTAGCCCAATCTACAAGACCAGCCAGAAAAGGCAACAGCTATTTGCAACTAAATTGGATTGTAGTAGAGTGGGTGGTGGCAGTTTTTCAGCGCACCAGGTCGACGACCAGAGCTTTGATGTCTTGTTCCGAATCGTTATGGCCTGGTATCAGGGGCAGCCTTATTATCATTGGCTTACCCTGGGCAGCGACCATTCTGGCGTTTTCCAGGATCAATCTGTTATCGACGCCGATAAGCTCTCTATGTCTCACTGGGTCCATGTGCTTGATGTCGTAAAGCACCATATTGGTATGCTCCAGAACCCTTTGCAGGACCTCAGTCTGCACAAATCCGCAGGTATCCAGACATGTGTGGATGGCTGCCTTTTGGCACCTTCGAAAAAGGTGCCAGAGAAATTCCGGCTG
>DAOWIM010000264.1 GCA_030640905.1 bacterium | reverse complement strand
TTCAACGAAGTTGTCGTCAATGTCAGTCACCTCGATTGGAACACTTATCTCTTCGGGAACACAAAGCGTAAACGTCGCCTCGACGGGAATGTCACAAACCGGGGCGCTGTTGAGGACAATGGTGACAACCGTCATGCACGTATCCTCAATACCACAGTCATCGACCGCTACAAAGCGAATCAAGTTCTCGCCCGCAACAGGTGTAAAACAAACCGTCTCACCGTCAACCGTACCATCCGGCGAATAGACGTGCGAGAAGTTGCCGTCGGCATCGGTACCGACAAAACCGGTCAGACAGATATCGGTCAGATCGCAAACGAAGACCGTCGTATTTTCAGGACACGATGCGCTCGGAGAACCATTAACATCAAATGTCACCGTGAAACTGCTCTCGCAAATCGCGTTGCAATCATCTTTGCAGCTAACAGTCACCGTCACCGTCTCTAGACCAGCCGGAGTATAAACCCACTGCCCGTCAACAAGCGAGCCGGGACCCGATACTATGGCACAACGAGTCAGGTTGCCATCGACATCAAACGCCTCAATGGGAAGCGATACCTCTGCCGGAGCACACTGGAAGATCGTTGTGTCATTCGGAACACCACAACTCGGAACACTGTTGAGGACGACCGTTACAAAAACTTGATCGTAACCAACCGTGCCACAGCTATCGTAAGCCGTCACCCGGAGATCGTACACACCGGCCGTATCGGCCATGAAACAAAGATGACCGGTCGATACATCATAAGTACCGCCGGAAACCGTCACACTATCTAAGTTGTCATCGAGATCGTTGACCGCAACAGGGAAGCAAACCTCACCCGGTTCGCAACTGAAATACTCGTAGTCCTGTGGGAGGACGACCTGGGGTGGGGTGTTGCAATCGACCGTCACTGAGAAACTGCAGCTATAGACGCCGCACTCGGTCGTCACGCTCACCTGGAGATCATTCGTCACGCCACACTCGGCGACAAAACAAATCGTATTGCTCTCGTCGTTCCACCATGCGCCAAGGCCACTGACCGAAACTTCCCCACGATCAGGTATCCCCGCTACCTCAAAACAGAACGTGTCAACATCGCAGGTGAAAACTGTCGTATCGTTCGGGCAAATCAGATCAATCGCCTGATCGGTCGAGACATGAACAACCGTTGTCCAACTCGCTACCGCACTACAATCATCGGTCGCCGTTAACTCTATCGAATAATCACCGGCACCATACGGAACAAAACAAACTTCGCCGTTCTCATAGACGCCGCGCGAAGGCACTACCGTCGTAAGGTTACCATCAATGTCCGACACCGCAAACGGCACACATACATAGTCGGGAGCGCAAAGATAAACACTCGTATCGGCCAAACCAGTTACGACCGGAGCGCTATTCAGAGCAACCGTCACAACTATAGTGTCAACGGCTTCAAGACTGCACGAATCAGTGACAGTAACTATTATCTCGTAGTCACCCGACCCCTGCGGCGTAAAACATATCTGGGTGCTGTCGGAATTGAATTCCCCAAAACTTGTAACCAGCGTCTCGTACTCAACGATAGTAGTGACATCAACACAGATTGGCTCTGTTTCACAGAACGCCACACTAAAGTCATCGCCAAGCTGAACAAACGGTTCGGCGCTGAAGCTGATATTGACTATTATCTCATCAGTCGCTGTCTCACCACAGAGGTCAACAACCGTCATTGATATAAGGTGACTGCCCGCCGTCTCGAACGGGACACAAAGCAGGCCGTCGTTCGGATTGTATATTCCAACATTCGGAATAATCTGGTCGATGTTATCGTCGGTGATGGTGACATCGATACAGATTTCGCCAGGACCGCACATCAGACGGTCGAAGCCTTCCCCAAGGTCAACCACCGGAGCATCATTCATATCAACTGTTACCAGCGTGCTCGCCATATGAGAGGCGCCACACGAGTCTGTAACGGTAAGGGAGATCAGATAGACACCCGAAGTGTCAGCCTCAAAACAGATGCGGTCGGAGAGGTCATCGAATGTACCATAGTTGGCAGTTATCGAAGCGATATTGTAGTCAGGATCATCGGCTGTCGCAGAAACGCAAATTGTCTCAGGTCCGCAGGGGGCGACACTAAAATCGAGCGCGGTCGAGGCAACTGGTGGTCGGTTACCGGCAATAACTACCGGCACAATACAAGTATCGGTGATGCCGCAGGTGTCGGCAGCCTCAATGACGATATCGAATTCATCGTATTCTGCAGCTTCAAAACAGACGGTACCGTCGTTGATCGTAGCGTTATCGGACAAAATTGAGAACGTGATTGGATCGAAGTCCGCGTCATTAGCATCGACATCAAAACAGAACGTATTGACCAAACAGGTGAAACCTTCAAAGAGGTCCGGGCAGACAATCTGTGGAGGCTGGTTTATTACAACCGTAACATCAATCGGTTCAAGCACACAGATAGGGCAGAGAACGCCTTCGGCGGCAAACATTGGCCCGGCCGGACAAATATCTTTTAGACAGTAAACAAATCGGTATGTCTTGGTCCCAAGATGATCGGGCGTGAAACAGGTGTAACCGGAAGTATCGGAAACCGTTGTGAAGACACCGGGACCTTCAATCTGTTCAATGGTAACCTGAGTGCCTTCGGCATCGAAAGCAATCACGTCAAAACAGACTTCCTGGGGAACACACAGATAGATAGTTGTGTCGCGCAGGGGCAACTCTGGCGGAAGATTAATATAGACAGAATCCTGAATCGTTGCCGTTGCCTCGCCGCACAGGTTGGACACTTTCACTGAGAATGTATAGAGACCGGCGGTATCAGGACTATAGGTGAGAATGCCATAGGTCGGATCAATTGTCCCCGGTCCGCTAAGCAGTTCAAATATCAGCGAGCCTGCACCTGGATTGTCGGCATCTACAACTAAAACGCGCTCGGTCTCCCACGAACAGAGTTCGCCGACAAAGTACTGATCTTCGATTGTCGGTGGGGGCGAGAGGATAACGGTGTAGGTCACCGAGTCGATAACGATATGGTTCTGCGTATCTTGCAGTTTCCAGACAAACTTGTATTCCCCTGAAACGTCCGGCGTAAAACAAACCGACGTATCAAAGAGGTACCCGAAGGTAGTTGTCGTAAAATCAATCGGCCCCGACACAAGTGTCAGCGTCAACTGATCGTAGGAATTGGGATCGACACCACCAACGTCAAAGCAAAATTCTTCGGCAGCACAGAGGTCTACCGTCGAATCAGCGGGCAGAATTAACTCCGGCGAACAGTTGGGATCAGTTTCAGGATCCGCCAGGGAAGTCGAAACAAATGTCAATAACGAACATACAAGTATTGCGAGGACAAAAAGATACGACCCTTCTCTTCTCATCTTTCCTCCAGGTGTCTCAGCCATCAATCACATGTCTGCACCCATTAAGTGTGCGCATGCAGTTTTTGATTTCGGTGGGGCAGTCTTCACCCCAAAACCGTGGAACCATGTTGCAAGCTACCAGAAATGGGTGTACAGGTAGTAAGCTTTGTAGTATCTGTGAGCTCTCTAACAGCCACGGTAATATACCCTTAAGTTCGAATATGTCAAGGCATTATGATCCATATGCTGAGGCAACCTGCAAGATTGAGGCCAACGGGTTCAAAAGTTAAACTAAGGGACGACAACAGGTTGCTTGCGCAACTATCTGCAAAATGCTTCCCTGTTGTGAATTGATGGTCACAAAATGTGCGCTGCGAATACCGAAAGTCCCCACAATAGTGCCTACAGTGCTCGATACTGAATAATGATCTTGGACTTTTTTAGACCACAATAGCTGGCGCAGAAACTGCTTCCTTGGGACCAACAGTCCCTCCCCCGTCAGACGCTATACTCAATAAAAAAACAGCGAGCCGGATGGCTCGCTGTTAAAACTGTAGTTATTGTCCGAAGCTCAATTGACGCCTATTTGTCGCCCCCGAGAATAATCGGCAAACCACCGGCATCATTGCCGATAATGACCACTTTAGTGTTGTTGGACTCTGCGATCTTGAGCGTCGCCTCGATGCCTTTCCATTTGAGAAGCGATGTCGTAATTCCGGCCGAGACGATCTTCTGGAAATCGGCAATACCTTTTGCCTCGATTCGTTTGCGATCGGCCTCAAGCTTTTCCTTCTCAATAGTGAACTGCATTTTCTGTGCCTCTTGATCGGCAGTCAGCTTGAAATTGATGGCCTCTGATATTTTCGGCGGAATCTGAACATCACGCACAATGACATTCTCAATCGAGATATACTTATCAGCCATCTCCTCACGCAGGCCTTCAATAATCTCCTTCCCCATCTGCTCACGTTTTGTGGAGTAAATTTCTTCAGGACTGTACTGTCCGGCGACCCCTCGAGCGATGCCTCGTACGGTTGGCGCAATCGACACGTAATAATAGTCCGGACCGATCATCACCTGAAGGGAATCGATCAGATTAAGCATAGGACGATAAAGAATCGACACCTCCAGCCGAATGGTGGCGCCATCGGAGGACAATACGGTCAGTTGCTCCTTGTTCTCCTGCAACTGTACTTTGTAAACGAACATGTTGTTCCAGGGCAGGTGCCAGACGAAACCTTCCTGATAGATGTTTCCAAACTCAGTGCCGGCGCCAAATTTGGCATAAAAGACGCCGCGATGCCCCGATGGTATCTGACTGCCACAGCCAACAACGACTAAGGTCAGGATCAACACCAACAGCATCATCTTGCGATGCGACTTGCTCGACATACGTACCTCCTTGTAAAGTATTTATCGATTCCTAAAGTTCTATTCGCACAGGTAATATACTGACCAACTGCCTCCAGATTCAATCAAAAAAGCAAGATAAACGACCGGATTCTGCCCGGCACGCGAACCTAACAGGCTGTTGAAAAACTCATCATAGCGGCGCTATAACGGCGGACACGCTTAAAACCCGCCGCGGCGGGCCCGCCGCTACGCGATGAGGAGCTGTCGTCCCGCGTAGAGGGCGGCTTTACGTCGCCCGTCCTCAACCGCACGTTACAGTAAACTTATAGCAAGAACGCTTTTCCAACAACCTGCTAGAGCCCCCCGGTGCCAACTCAAGAGAAAAGCCGCACCATATAAGCGGTTACTGGGCGACACGATATGGGACAGCCCAGCTTCGGACTGACAATTGAGTAAGGTCCGGCTCACCACCCGGATCTGCCTGTGGCCACCTGAATTCCTCAAAGAAAAGAATGTTCCAGAGACGATTATTTGGGTCGGGAGTTAGAACGGTATCGACATAGGTTGAGGCGTCAGGTCGAGACATAGGAATCGAATAGAAACCGGCGCCGGACTCCGCCGACAATGTCTGATATGCTGATCGCGAGGGAACACCATCGCTGATTGCCACCAGCGTCTCACCTTCGTTTATATTCTCGATGTCCTCAAGCTTGACATAGCCGTATTGCGTGTTTCGAGTGCCAACAGTGTCCCAGGGCTGATAGGCTATATTGATGACCACCGAGGTGAAATATTCAAGAGCGCGGCCATCACCCGGAAAGGTCGTGTGATCAGCTTTTTCTATCAATAATCCAGCTGGGGCGAAGGGCGTATTGCCGTTGTAGCCGTGCAACAACCAGCCGGCATAGTCACGGGCATCGCTGCCGAGTTTTAGAAAATAGGCATATCGGGTAACTGTCCGTTCCCGTTGAATAGTCGTCGTTGCTGACCCCTCAATTCGAGTCGTGGTAACATAGAGCCGATCCTGAACTGTCACCTCAGCATCCCGCGCCCATCCAATTGGTGACCCAAAATCCTGTTTGAGGGTGTCGTAATGCTTAGAATCAATCATGTCAAAGTCAAGTGACCGACGGGTCGAGTCAAGAACATCCTGATAGATGGCATCGGGGTCGAAATCAAGCACATAGCTGTCATTATTGATCAATCCGTTGACACGAAAAAGCTCACGGCCTGCTTCGGTGGTCGCCAGATAGCGCCTGATCTCGTCCTGATCCACTATATAAGGGACATCCGGTTCTCCGCATGAGAGCCCAAACGCAACAACCGAGAGGAGAACAATCAACACAACTGCAGTTCGCAGCAATTCGGCATAGTATCTATTCATGGCTGTCAGCTATTTCCTTTTCTTTTTCGATTTATCCAATCGGGCCTGCATATGCGTAACCTCATCACGCATCAACGTGGCTGTCTCAAAGTCAAGATTGTCCGCCGCCTTTTTCATCGTCTTTACCATAAAGACAATCTGATCCTCAAGGCTCATACGGGTGAAATTGTCCGGTTTGTCAACCACCGCCTCCTCAACCGTTTTGGTGTCGGCAAACTGGGTGGACCGAAGAATCTCCTCCCTTGTCTTGAGAATAGTCTCCGGGTTGATATTGTGTTCCTCATTATAGATCATCTGCTTCCGCCGACGGCGGCTCGTTTCATCGACCGCCTTCCGGATCGAGTCGGTAATCTTGTCGGCATACAGGATAACTTCGCCGCCCTTGTTACGAGCAGCCCGTCCAGCTGTCTGGATCAAAGCACGCTCGGAACGAAGGAACCCCTCCTTGTCGGCATCAAGAATCGCCACCAGCGACACTTCGGGCAGGTCAAGCCCCTCCCGAAGAAGGTTGATTCCAACCAGCACATCAAACTCCCCGAGCCGCAGGTCGCGAATAATTTCGGTACGCTCAATCGTAACAATTTCACTATGAAGG